>JAFMJK010000084.1 GCA_017853515.1 Chthoniobacterales bacterium
TCGCGCCGCTCTCCGTGGCCACTTCGAGCGGTCCTGGCCCTTGGGCGAACCACGCGGGAAACACCATCCATCCGTTCTCGACCTGATATTGCACGATCTGTCCGAGGTTGAGCGTGCCGGTGATCATGAAGACGGGAATGACCGAAAGCCCGAGTGCGAGCTCGTAGGAGATCATCTGCGAACTCGAGCGGATGCCGCCGAGGAACGGGTATTTCGAGTTCGAGGCCCAGCCGGCGAGGACGATTCCGTAAACACCGAGCGACGAGACGGCAAAGACCCAGAGCACGCCGATGTCGACGTTGGCGATGACCATGGGGACGCCGAAGAGCGTGCTGCCGAAGGGCAGAACGCCGAGCACGAGAATGGCCGGGACCATGGCGAGGCTCGGCGCGATGCTGAAATAGAATTTGTTCACCCCGGCCGGGACGAAGTTTTCTTTGAGCAGAAGTTTGACTCCGTCGGCCACCGGCTGGATGAGGCCGGCCCAGCCGACGCGGTTGGGCCCGACCCGGTCCTGGATGAAAGCGCTGACCTTGCGCTCGGCCCAGACCGAGTAGGCGACCATGGTCAGGACGATGCCGAGAATGACCGAGGTTTTGAGCACCGAGGTCCAGACGAGAAAAATCTCGGGCTGAAGGAAGAGTTCGAGGCTCGGCATAAACGAAAAGTGCGGCCCAAGCCGCTGGATCCACAATTATCTTCGGAGGCGGCTTTCTTCAATCCCAAAGCGGGGCCGCTTGACGGCATCGGGCGGTGCGCTTTGCATGGTGGCGATGTGGCTCACGGTTTTGCGGAGGATTCTTTTCTCGTTCGCCCTGCTCCTCCTGTGCGGGGTCACCTTTCTGGTCGGCGCATTTGTGGCGCGGTCCAACGCGCCGGACAGCCGTCCCTTGGAACTTCCACAGACACCGGCCGAACAGGTGCGGCGGGCGAAGCAATTGATCGAGGAAGCGCTGGCCGCGCGCTTCGAGGGCGACAACAAGGAAGCGCTGCGGCTTTTCGACGAAGCGGCCGCGGCCGATCCTTCGCTCCAAGGGCTGGATTACCAGCGGGGACTGACCTTTCTTTTCGATGGAGATTTTGTCTCGGCGGAGAACGCTGCCAACATTTCGCTGGGAAAAGCGGAGGAAGAAGCCAACGCCTACGCGCTGCTTGTCCTGTGTGCGGCGGCCCGGGCGGGGGCCGGCGACACGACCGATCCCGCGCAAGTCGAGGAGTGGGCCGGCAAATCGCGAACTAAGGATCCGCTCGGTCCGTTCGTTCACTATGCGATGGGCGAATACACCCGGGCCATCGGCCAACCGCGTTCGGCGGTCGAACATTACCGCAAGGCCCTGGAGCGAGTCTCCGCGGCCGACAGCTTTCTCGTCGCCACGGTAAAGGCGGGGCTGTCGGGGCTTCGCCTGCGCCAAGACACTGACGCGAAGCCGGTTATGCCTGCAATGGACGACGGGAACGTGCCGCCCGAGTGGCTGTTTTTTGCGGCCGGCGAGGCGCTTTTGCAGGGGGACAAGGCGACCGCCGGGGCCTTTCTGGCCCGCGCGCAGAAAGTGGTGCGCCCCGAGATTTTTGCCGCCCTTTTGAAAGATTCCTTCTTCCAGGATTACTTGCCCGAGGGTATACCAAACAACCCGCAGTAACTCAGATTCCCCCATGAGCAAAACGTCGCGCTTCGTCTTTCTTGTCGCGTGCCTCATCACGGTCCTGACCGTCCAGGCGGTGCAGGCGCAGAGCAACGATGCGGTTTTCACTGTCGATCTTCCTTTCGATGCGGGCCAACCCATACCCGCGTGGATGCACGGCCCGCCGGTCTCGCCCCCGGGTCACGGCGCACGCGTGGCCTTCCGGCTCTCGCCGCCCTCCGGTCGCGATCTGCTTTTGCAATTCGTCTTCGAGGAGGCCGAGGGTGCCGCGTTGCGCGTCGAGTGGTTGCGCGACGGCAGCAGCACGCCGGTGGTCATCTCGCACGACTTGTGCGAGGGATTGGGTGTGCCGAACCAGCGCCAATTGCTGATCAGCGCGTCGAACCTCGGCGGGAACGGCACACTGCTTCTGCAGGGCGGGGGCAAATTGAATCTCAACCGCGTGAAATTCGAGTGGGTTTCCGAACGCACCATGCTCGCCTCCTCGTCGCGCTACGTCCCGGTCGTGGTGACGGCTTCACGCCTGACATTGATGGAAGCGGACGTCGATGGCGGTCCCCGTCTCGCCCTTCAGGATGAATGGCGCGATCGCGTTGTGCGCGCGGCGCTCACGGAAAAAGCCGAACCTCTCACCCCGTCTCTCACCCTCCTGCCCACCCTCGAACAAGCGCCCGCGCAGGCACGCTTCGAAGCGCTGATCGCGGGAGTTTATCTCGATCAGGAAGTCTGGCTTGTCGTCAACGACCACGAGGTCGGACCGTTGGCCATCGACGTCCCCACGCTGGAGGATCCCGGCCATCTCGGATTGGCGGGGCGGGAGACGGAGTTTGCCGGATGGCGCCGGGGAAACATCCACGTGCCGGCCCATTTGCTTTTGCCGGGCGACAATTCGGTCCTGCTCGAGTTGCGCTCGCCGGTCAATGCGGGCTACCGCAACCGCGCTTTTCTGCGCGATGCCGTCCTCGAACTCAGCTATCCGCCGCCAGCGCGCGAACCCGACCTCACCATGCCGGTGCGCGACCTGCCGTCCTCCGCTCCCGACGAGACCGCAGCCGACGAATCTCTCCCGCCGGTTGTCTCCACCCCGGCCGCTCCCGGTCAGGTGCTGCAGGAGTTCTGGAACAGCGGTGGCGGCTCGCTCTGACCGCCTTTGACAAGGATCGGCCGCCCGCGCAAGGTGGTTTCCTAATATTTCCATGCAATCTCCGTCTAACTCTTTGATGTCTCAACGTTCTTCCCGTCTCCGGGCCGGCCGCGCCGGTTACACCCTCATCGAGATCATGACCGTGCTCATGATCATCGCCGTTCTGGTCGGCTCGGTCATTTACCTGCTCGTCGGCAACGTCGACGTGGCCAGAACCGGGCGTGTCGACGCAGATTTTCAGGCCATCACCACGCAGTTGCGCACTTACGAAATGATGAATATGCGCATGCCGAGCACTTCGCAGGGGCTCGAAGCACTGGTCAAACGCCCGGGAGGCGAGCCGGCTCCGCGGCGTTGGATCCAGCTGCTCGAGCGCGTGCCGCTCGACCCTTGGGGCGAGCCCTACCAATACAGCAATCCCGGCAAATTGAATCCCCGCGGCTTCGATCTGGTCTCCAAAGGCCCCGACCGCCAACTTGGCACGGAGGACGACATCAACAACCAGACCTCGGCCGGAAACTGACGGCCGGCGGTCCGCGGCCATGAGATCGGTGCGGCAATTTTCCGGTCGGCCGCGCGGCTACACCCTCATCGAGATCGCGCTCGTCCTCGCGATCATGGTGATGATCATCGGCGCGGCGGTGCCTCTTTCCTCCGGCTTCATGCGCGAGCAGCGCCTGCGCGATCCCGTGCGCGAACTGCTTGTCCTGGCCAAAACCGCGCGCACCGAAGCAATGACCACCGGTCGCGCGACCGGGGTCGTTTTCGGAAAGAAGGGCTTCGGCCTCCTTCGTGCCGGCTCCGAGGAGCCCAGCGACACCTACACGCTCCCCCGCGGCATGTCTTATGTCATTCGTCCTTTCGGATCGGAGAAGGCCGCGAAACCGGACGGACAGACTTGGATTTTCCAACCCACGGGACTGTGCGAGCCGGTCGTTTTTCGTCTGGAGGAAGATGATGCCTGGATCGAAGTGGCCTTCGATCCGCTGACCGCCAACATCGGCGAGGAGTCTTACAACATCCCGTGAGAACGCGCGGCTTCACTTTGCTCGAGGTGCTTATCGCGCTCGGCATGTTCGTGCTGGCGGTCGGCGGATTGGCGCTCGCCCTCGACCGCGCCTTCTCCGCGAGCATCATCCTGCGGAGGGACGACGAAATCCGCCAGCAGATCGAATCGCTCATCGATCAGGCGATGATCCTGCCGATGGACACGCTGCAACAGGGGTTGGAAAGCGGACCCGACGCCATCGGCGCGAAATACTCCACGGTGGCCGAGCCGGTGGAGGACCTGGTCAACAAAGACGAGGAAGCGCTCGGCGGGATCTGGAAGATCACGGTGCGCGCCGCGTGGGAGGAGGGCGGCGAGGAGCAGGAATGGAAAGAGGAATTTCTCCGTTACCAACCATGAAACGGCCCGGCACCATCGGATCGCGCAGCGGTTTCACCATGATCGAAATGACCGTGGTGCTGGTCATTTTCGTGCTGTTGGCCGGCGGGATCTACACCGTGGTCAACGCCGCGATCAGTGCGTCCGCCGTCCTGTCCGAGGAAAACCTGCGTCACCAGCGCCTCAACGCTTTTGTCAGCCTCCTTCGGCGCACGTTCCACAATTTGCCCGCCACGGCGCAAATCAGCGGCGGCGTGCGGAGCGACGGGAGCGGCGTCCCCGAGATCGTCTTGCGCGACGCGCCGGGGGTTTTCGCGTGGGGCACCGGCGGTCCTTCCTCGGGAACCGTCGTGCTGACGGCCGTTCCGCGCCTCGGGGGCGGCGTGCAGTTCAGCCTGCTCTCGCTGCCTTCTTCGCTCGGCGAGCAGGAGCGGCGCGACGCGATGCGCGACGGACAATGGCTGCGCCTGCTTCCGGATCTGCGCGAGGCCCGCTGGCGCTTTTATGACGAAGGACAGCAGGATTGGCGCGAGGATTGGCCGGAGGGCATGGGACGTCCGCCGCTCGTCGAGCTGAGTTTCATGGTCCTGGGCGAGGAAATCCCGCGCACTTATGTCTTTTGGTTGCCGCCGGTCAAAGAGCAGCAAGCGCCGCCGCCGGGCGAGCAACCGCCCCAAGGCGAACAACCGCCGCCCGAGCAAATCCCCGAAGCACCATGATGAAGAAGGCATCTCCATCACCTTGCGGCGCCGCACTCCTTCTCGTGCTTTGGGCCATCGCCATCCTTTCCTTCGCCGTTCTCTGGGTGGCGGATCTGGTCAATCTCGAGCTCGCCACGAAATCGGCCGAGGCACGCGGCATGGCGGCGCGCCAGATCGCGCTGAGCGGCGTTGCGCTCGGTCTGCACCCGCAGGTCACGCGCGAGGACATTGCTTTGCTCAATCGCGAAGTGCGCCCCGGCGAAACGATGCGCGTGCGTATCCGCGGGGAGGGCGCGCGTTTCAACATCAACCAGCTTCTCGCCCAGCAGGATCGCATTGTCCTGAAAAACCTTTTCGTTCTTTGGGGCCTCGACAGCGATGCCGCGGATGTTCTTATCGACCGATTGACCGATTGGGTCGATGACGACATCGGGCGCCAACTCAACGGCGCGGAGCAAACCGAATACGAAGCAGCCGGCATCGTCGGCGCGCCGGCCAACAAGCCGTTCCGCTCGGTCGATGAAATGGGACGCGTCCTCGGCATGGAGGAACTCGCGGCCTTGAAACCGGACTGGCGCGATGCCTTCACCATTTTCGGAGACGGCAAGATCGACGTGAACGAGGCGGAATCGGATGTCCTTCAGACCGCAACCGGTCTCACGCCTGAAATGACGGCGGATATCGTGCGCGTGCGGCTCGGGCCGGACGGCGAGGAGGCCACGGAAGACGACCTGCGCTTCGAGAGTGTCGACCAACTCAACGGCTGGCTGACCGCCTCGGCTTATCCGGCGGGGCAGGCCGCGGCGCGGCTCTCCACGGAGAGCACGGTCAAAAGAATTGATAGCCGCGGCATCGTGGGGGACTGTGAAAGGCTGATTTCCGTCGTCGCCGAGTCCGGCGAAGGCGGCCAAGGTTCCAACTACCTTTTATGGGAGGAAAAGTGAAAAGCAGCCGCGACGCCACCGCCAAACGCGGGGCGATCTACCGTCCTTCCTCTGCGGGCTGGCAGAAGTGGGGCGAGGACGCGGACGGTGCGCGCGTGCTGCAGGGAGAAGCTCCGGAGCTTTCCGATTTGCAGCCCGCGGCCGGCGGCATGATCGCCGTGCCCGTGCGGCGCGCTTTCTCGATTTGCCTTTGGATTCCGGCCGACGATCCCTCCGTTTTCCGCGATCTCGTTCTGACCCAACTCGAGATGCGCGGTCTGGCCGGGCGCACGCGTGACGAGACGTCTTTTGCCTGGCAGGAGATCGCGCGCACCGACAACGAAGCGCTGGTGCAAGTCACGGTCCTGCCGGCGCATCTCGCGCCCCGCTACTGGCACGGCGAAGTCACGGAATACGCGGTCTCGCCCGCCTGTCTGCCCCTCGACGCGGATGCCGTGTCCATCTGGCGCGAACAGGGGACTTGGGTTGCGGCCGTGACGCGCGGAGGGAAGCTTCTTCATTTTCAATCTCTCGCCGAGCCGTCGCCCGACGGCGCCATGGCACTGGAAATCTGGATGATGCTCTCGCCCCTCGAGGCGGGAAACATGCTCGATACGCAGCTCCCCGTCGTTTTCTACCGCCAGGAGGGCGACGGGTTGGACCTCGCGGCCTGGAAGCAATCGGGAGCAGAAAACGATGGCGAGCGCGATTTTCCCCCGCCGGTCAGGCCGGCGCCGCTCGACTGCATTCCGATCGCGGTGCGACATCTGCAGGCCGAGAAAAAGAAGAGCGCGCAGCAACAGCGTTTCGCCTTCGCCGGCGCGGCGGTTTATCTCGCGCTTGTTTTGGTTCTCGCCGGCCAGACGCTCTGGTTGCATTGGAATGCGCGCAAGTTGCAGTCGGAAATCGAAAGTCTGGCGCCCGCCGTGACGGCAACCAAAGACGCGATGGACAAATGGCAGGCTCTGCAGCCCGCGTTGGAACCCTCCAATTATCCGCTCGAAGTTCTTTTCCAGACGGCACGCCTGTTGCCCAAAGACGGCGTCCGCCTCACGCTTTTCGAGATGAACCTGGACCGCGTGCTCATCCAGGGCGAAGCGTCGACCTTGGCCGCCGCGATCAAGTTCCAGGACGATTTGGAAAAAAACACGGAGCTGGAAGGCCTCTACGAGTGGACGGCCGAGACACCCAAGCAACTGCCCACCGGAAGCACGCGCTTCCAGATCGACGGGACCCGCCGGGGGTCGTCCGCGGAGAAAACCAATGAGAGCGCTGACATCTAAAGAACGCCGCCTGCTCTTCGCCTTGTTGGGCGCGCTGTTTCTGCTGCTCAATGTGGTGGCCTTGAAAACTTTTCTCGGACGCCGCGCCGCGCTGCAGGCCAACATCGCCACCCTCGAAGCGGAACTCATGCAAAGCCGCACCGTGCTCGGGCAGAAGGATTATTGGACCGAGCGCGCCCAATGGCTGGAATCGAACCAACCGACCGACGACATGACGACGGTCGATGACGACAACCGTTTCATCGAATTTGTCGAGAGCACGGCGAAGGAGAGCGGTTTGGCCTACACCCGGCGCGGCGGCGGCCCTGTTTCCTCGGAAGGGCGTCCTTACGCCGAGGTCTTCGATGCCTCGACGGTGAAAGGCAACATGAAGTCGCTCGTCGAGTGGCTTTCGAAATTGCAGCAACCGAAGGAATTCCGCGCGATCAAGCAACTGCGCGTCAAAAGCGGCGAGCCGCCCGAAGTCATCTGCGACATCGAGGTGGCGCGCTGGTTCCGGCCGGTGGGAGGGCAGGCGCCGTGAAAAATATTTTTGCGAGCATGACGGTGTTCTCGGCCGTCCTGGCGTGTTCTTTGCACGGTTCCGAGGACGCGGGCAAGATGCTCAAGGTTCCGCCGGCCGGCGACCGGCCGGTCGGTGACGTCATGCCTGCGTCGGAATCCAAAGAAGCACCATCGGCTCCCTCGCCGCCGGCTTCTCCTTCCGCCGAACCCGGGCAGACAACACCGCAGGCTGAAGCGGATCAGGTTGGTCCTTCCGCCGAGGCGATTGTTCCCGAGCCGTATCCGGTCTCGCGCTACGCGTCGCTGTGGGAAAACTCGCCCTTCCAGATCGAATCGATCGCACCGCCGCAGCAGTCGGAAGGCTTGGCGCAGCGCTTTGTCTTGGGCGGTATTCTCCGCGAAAACGGCGAGCCGGTCGTGTGGGTTCGCGAGCGCGCCACCCAGCAATCTTACAAGGTGGCGCGGAATTCGACTAATAACCTCGGCCTTTCGCTCGTTGAAGTAAGCGAGACAATGGAAAAGCAAAGCGATGCCACAGCTACCATCCGTCTCGGCGACGAGCTGGGGGTGATCAAATTCGACGTGGCAGCGGCCGGAGCATTGCCCGGGATGCCTATGCCGCCTCCCATAGCGCGGCCACCAACCATGCCGACGCAAATCCGTCCCGCCCAACCCTTCCCCGGCGCGGTGCCTGGCCAGGCGGGAACCACCATGCCCGGTTTTCCTGGGCAGCAGATCCCGGTCAATCCAGCCATTGCCCAACCCGGCATCGTGCCTCCTGTGCCCGGCCCCGGCGTGCCGCAG
>JAFMJK010000085.1 GCA_017853515.1 Chthoniobacterales bacterium
CGCACGCGGCCGGTCCCTCCCGAGCGCTTTTACTGGCCGGGCCGCCGCCGCGTTTTGGGGTGGCGTTTCGGCGTGGCATCGGTTGCCGCGATTCTGGCGTGGCCTGCGGCTTGTCTGTGGCCGGCCGGGCCGGGCACGGATGCATCGTCCCTCGCGGGCTGGGCCTCCGGTCTGGTCGCCCTCCTTGCCACGGCCGAAATGCTCGCTTCCGGTTGGCTTTACTTGAGAGCCAGTCATTGGTTCGACCGCCATGCCCCGCGCTTCGTCGGCGTGGTGCGCCGCGCGCTCTACCGCCTCTCGGACAACCATGAGTTTCTCGGCGAGGAGGTTTTGCCACGCGAGAAGCGCCGCCGCGAAAAGGTCTACTGACTTTCCGCGTTTCCACGCGCGCGCACTCGGGTTAGAAGGGCGGGGTGCAAAAGTTAAGGACAGCCATTGTCGGCGCAAGCGGTTACTCGGGCGAGGAACTCGTCGCGTTGCTCGCACGGCATCCGCAGGTCGAGATCGTCGCGGTGACCTCGCGGCAGTCCGCGGGTCAAACTGTGGCGGAAGTTTTTCCGCGGATGGCGGGTTCGGTCATCGCGGGAATCAAATTCGTCGAGCCTTCGCTCGATGCGTTGAAGCAATCCGGCGCCACGACGGTCTTTCTCGCGCTGCCGCACGGGCTCGCTGCGGAGTTCGCCGCGCCATTGAGGAAAGCAGGTATCCAAGTCGTCGACCTGAGCGCGGACTTCCGGCTGAAGTCAGCCGATGTCTTCGCGGAGTTTTACGGCGAGAAGCATCCGGCGCCGGGGTTGCTTGCCGAATCGGTCTATGCCTTGCCGGAGATTTGCGGCAGTGACGCGCTCAAGGGTGCCGGCTTGCTCGCCTGTCCCGGGTGCTATCCGACCAGCATCCTTGTTCCGCTCGTGCCGCTTCTGCGGGCCAAATTGATCGAGCCCGACCCGATCGTCATCAACAGTCTGAGCGGCGTGAGCGGGGCGGGCAGAAAGGCGGACGTCGCGCTGCTTTTTGCCGAGTGCAACGAGAGCCTCCGGGCCTATGGCGCCCCAAAGCACCGGCACCTTTCGGAAATCGAGCAGGAGCTTTCCTCCGCAGCAGGAGAAAAAGTTACCGTCAGTTTTACGCCGCATTTGGTCCCCGTCACGCGCGGCATGGTTTCCACCATCGTGGTCAAACCGACCAAGGGCACGGATGCCAAAGCGGTTGAGGCCGCATGGCACGGCGCTTACAAAGACCGGACTTTCATTCGTGTTGTCCCTCATTTGCCCGACTCGAAGCACGTGACGAACTCGAACTTCATCGATATGGCGGTGAGGGAAGACGCGCGGACCGGACGGCTGCTGCTCTTCAGCGCGATCGACAATCTGGGCAAGGGCGCGGCCGCGCAGGCGGTGCAGGCCTTCAACATCTCGCAAGGTTGGGACGAGACAACGGGATTGGTATGAGAAAAATCAAAACGACGAAAGGCGGTGTCACCGCCGCGAAGGGGTTTCTGGCCGGCGCGGTTTTTGCCGGAATCAAGGCCTCGAACAAAGGACGTGAAGATATGGCGCTGGTTGCCTCGGAAGTTCCCGCCGTCGCCGCGGGCGTCTTCACGACCAATCGCGTCAAGGCCGCGCCGGTGCGCGTCTCCAAAGCGCATCTCAAAGCGAAACTCGCGCGCGGCGTCCTTCTCAACAGCGGCAACGCCAATGCTTGCACGGGACCCTGCGGCATCGCCGCGGCCAAAGCGCTCGCCGCTGGCACGGCCGAAGTGCTCGGATGCGCCACCAGCCAGATTCTCGTTTGCTCGACGGGACGCATCGGTGTCGCTCTGCCGGCGGAAAAAATGGAAGACAAGTTGCCCGACTTGGCGGCGCGGCTTTCGGCCAAAGGCGGTCTGGAAGCGGCCAAGGCCATCATGACCAGCGACAGCTTCGCCAAAGAATATGCGGTCGAGGTGCGCGCCCCCGGCGGGACGTTCCGCGTGGGCGGCATGGCCAAAGGCGCCGGCATGATCAATCCGAACATGGCGACCATGCTCTGCGTGGTCACGACGGACGCGAAAATTTCCAAGGGAACGCTGCAAAACGCGCTGCATCACGCGGCCGAACGCACTTTCAACCGCATCACGGTGGACGGCGACATGAGCACGAACGACACGGTGCTCGCGATGGCCAATGGCGCGGCGGGCGGCGCGTCGATAAAATCCGGGACGACCGACCATTCGCTTTTCTTGGAGGCACTGAACGAAGTGTGCCTGAACCTCGCGCACATGATCGTGCGCGATGGGGAGGGTGTGTCGAAGTTTGTCACCGTGCAGGTGCGCGGCGCTTCCAGCCTGCAGGCCGCGCGCAAGGTGGCCGAAGCCATTGCCAACTCGACCTTGGTCAAATGCGCCTGGGCCGGCAACGACCCGAACTGGGGACGCATCCTCGACGCGGCCGGATACTGCGGCGTGCGCATCCGCGAGGAACTGGTCGACATCTACTATGACGGCGTCATTGCCGTGCGGGGAGGAACCGCCGCGCCCACCCCGAAGGAAAAACTCGTCGCCGCCGTCACCCCGGACAAATTCGGCGTGACCGTCGACCTGCACCAAGGCAAGGCTTTCTACACCGTCTACACCACGGACCTGACCGAGAAATACGTGGAACTCAACCTGAGCGAATAGCATGAGTCTCCAAGACGCCCAGATTCGCGCGGCGGCGCTCGGCGAAGCGCTGCCTTTTATCCAGAAATTCCGCGGACAGACCTTCGTCATCAAATACGGCGGCAGCGCGATGGAGAGCGAGGAGGCGGTCGAGCGACTCCTGCGCGATGTCGTTTTTCTCGAAGCTGTGGGAATCAACCCTGTGCTCGTCCACGGCGGAGGCAAGGCGATCAGCGCCAAGATGCGCGAGGCCGGCATCACCGCGCGATTTGTCAATGGGTTGCGCGTGACGGACGAGGCATCGATTCGCATCGTGGAGGACGTCCTCGACCGGGAGGTCAACCCGCGGCTGGTCAAGGCTGTCGGGGAATTCGGCGGTCACGCGCAAGGTTTCTCCGGGTGTGATGTGCTGAGGGCGGAAAAGCTTCCCCCGGTTGAAAGCGACAAGGGCGTCACGGAGGATCTTGGTTTCGTCGGGCGTGTCACCGGCGTCGAAACCTCGGCCTTGGAAAAAGTGCTGCACGAGGAGCGCGTGCCAGTCGTCTCCCCTGTGGCCAAGGGAGCCGACGGGAAGACTTACAACATCAATGCCGACGAGGCCGCTGCCGCCATCGCGGGTGCGTTGCGCGCGGCGAAGCTCATCTTCCTCAGCGACGTGCCCGGGATCATGCGCGACCGCGAAGATCCCGGCTCGCTCGTTGCCACCGTCCGGGCCGATCAGGTCGACGCGCTCATCCGGAAAAAGGTGCTCGAGGGCGGCATGATTCCCAAGGTGCAGGGCGCGGTCGAGGCGTTGCGCAGCGGGGTGGGCAAGACGCATATGATTGACGGGCGCCTCCCGCATGCTTTGTTGTTGGAAATTTTCACCAATGAAGGCGTCGGCACCGAAATCGTGGCTTAGTATTCTGGTTCTTCTCGCGCTGGCCTGCGCCGCGCAGGCCGAGTTCCGCGGTGCGTGGATCTCATCGGTGCACAATCTTGACTGGCCTTCGGAGAAAGGCCTGCCTGCCGCACAGCAAAAAGCGGAACTTGTCCGCCTGCTTGATTCCGCCAAGTCGCTCGGTCTGACCGATGTTTTCTTCCAGGTGCGTCCCGAGGGCGACGCGCTTTATCGCTCCTCGCTCGAACCGTGGAGCCGCTTCCTCACGGGAACGCAGGGCAAGGATCCCGGCTACGATCCGCTGGCCTTCTGCATCAGCGAGGCCGGCAAACGCGGAATCCGCGTGCACGCGTGGTTCAATCCGTATCGCGCTTCGGTCAAAGCCGGTGCGCAACTGGCCTCCAACCACATGGCGCGCCGTTACAGTCGCTACGCTTACAAAGTCGGCTCCGTCATGTGCATGGACCCTGGCTCGAAGGAGGTCCAGGATCACGTGGTCAAGGTGGTGAGCGACGTGGCGCGCCGCTACGACGTGGCGGGTATCCATTTCGACGACTATTTCTATCCGTATCCTTCCGTCGGTCGCCTTCCCGATGGCAAAACCTACGACAGTTACCGGGCGGGCGGGGGATCGCTTTCGATCGGCGACTGGCGGCGCGACAATGTCAACCGTCTCATCGCCCGCTCCTCCCAGGCGGTGAAAGCAGCGCGCCCCGATGCGGTCTTCGGGGTCAGTCCCTTCGGCATCTACACCAAGGGCCAGCCGTCCACGGTCAAAGCCGGTCTCGACCAACTCAACGAAATCTATGCCGACCCGCTCAAGTGGATGCGGAGCGGTTGGGTCGACTACATCGCGCCGCAACTCTACTGGAAGGACAACTCGGACCAGTCATTCACCGAATTGCTCAAATGGTGGCGCAACCCCTCGATCAACCCGCGAGGCGTTCCTGTTTATCCCGGAATCGCCGCGTATCGCATGAGCGAGCAGGGCTGGCCGGCCCAGGAGATCGTGAAGCAAGTCGGCTTGTCGCGCACGGTCGGTCGCGGACCTTCGGGACACGCGTTCTTCCGCATGGCGAACATGGCCGACAACACCAAAGGCGTCTCGACCATGCTGAAAAAGGCCGGCTACTGAGCCAGCAACGCGCGGGCCAGTGCGGCAAGTTTTTCCGCGGTGGACAGGCGATAGCGCCTTTCGGTCACGCGCACCCCGTCCCGCCGCATCTTGCGGAGAAGCGACCGGTAGATCGAGGCCATGACGCGCGCCGGTCGCAAAGCTTTGGCCTCCTCCGGCGGGGATAATTCCGCCGCCTCATCGAACAACGCCTCCGTCCGCTCCGCAAAGGAAACCAAGTAATCCCGGGCATCGCATGGAAAAGACAACACCCGTGCAGCCGACAATTCATCCAACGGATAGTAAATGCGTCCGCGCTCCAGGTCGGATTTTGTGTCACGCAGGATGTTGGTGTATTGCAGGGCGCGTCCCAGCTTTTCGGCGTACGCGGCCGCGCGCTCCGGATCCGCGCCGAAAATAGGCAGGCACAGTTGACCGACCGTCCCGGCTACGCGGTGGCAATAAAGATCCAGGTCGGTGCGCGTGGCCATGCGCACGGGCGCAGCCAAATCGGTCGCCGTGCCATCGAGCAACTCGAGGAACAAGTGACGATCCAGTCCGCGCCGCATGATCAGTTCGCGCAGGTTGCCGGGCAGGCCTTGCCAGTCGGAATGCCGAAAGGCCGCGCGCCACGCCTCGAGGGCGGCGTAGCGTTCGCTCTGCTCGTGGTCTTCCGCATCGGCGATGTCGTCGGCCGCACGGCAAAAAGCGTAGAACGTCTCGAGGTCCTTGCGCCGCTCGGCCGGCAGCAAGCGGAAGGCCGGGACAAAACTTGAGCGGCTGGCCCGCACGATGGCTGCGGCATCGAGTTGCGCGGGCGGTAAAAGCGGGTTCATGCCGCCTCGAGGTGTCCGTCCGCCATGCCGAGCACGCAATCGGACGCATCGATGGCCGGTCCGTCGGGCCGCGCGCCCCACACAACGGTCAACCCCAACTCGTCGACCGCGCGCCGGGCGAGAGGAACGAGGATTTCCTCCGCGGCGGGCGACTCGGCGAGCAGGAGCGGGGGACGATGGATGATAGCCCGGGCGAACGCAGCAACAGCTTGGCGCCCCGGCGCGAGATTGCCGACCTGTTGCTCGGCTTCGTCTTCCAACCCGCAAAATCTCAAGGCGGATAGCGTGTGCTCGGCCTGCTCGGCCTCGGTTGTGCCGCCGGCCTTGAGCACGGGGAAAGCGATGTTCTCCAGCACGCTCAGGGAGGGCAACAGGGCGCACGCGGGAAAAAGGAAGCCGAATTGCCGCAGGCGCAGCGCATCGCGTTCGCTTGCCGTCAACGCGGTCGCGTTCGTCTCGCCGACCCACACCTCTCCCGCATCCGGTTGCTCGAGCAAGCCGAGCATGTGGAGAAGCAAATTTTTCCCGCAGCCTTCGGGCCCGGTGATGGCGTGGAAGCGTGCGGGTCCGAATTCCGCGGTGACCCCGCGGACGTGCGATGCGCCTTCGCGCCAGAGCGGGCGCATGCATTGCAGGTCGCGGCAATGGAGCAGGGGGGCGTTCATTGCACGAAGCGCCATCATGGTCGCGATCCGCGGAAAATGCAGGAAGAATCTGTTGCGCCCCGCGACGTTGCTCGGCACGCTCCCCATCCATGACCGTGGCCAACCAAATCACGCTGGTGCGCATCCTGCTCATCCCGGTGTTCGTCGCCTTCGCCGTTTACTACTCGGCGAGCGTGCGCGAAGGCTTGCCCGAGGAATGGTTGCGCTGGTGCGCGGTGGCGGCGTTTGTCATCGCCGCGGCAAGCGACGGGCTCGATGGCTGGATCGCGCGGCGCTTCAACCAGCGCAGCGCTCTCGGCGTCGTGCTCGATCCCATTGCGGACAAAGGCCTGCTTCTCACGGCGATCATCACCCTGAGTCTTTATCCGTGGCCGGTCAGCCTGCCGCTTTGGTTTCCCATCCTCGTCATCGCGCGCGATGTGGTCATTCTCGTCGGCTGCGGCCTGCTCAAATTCATCACCGGCGATGTCGAAGTGCGCCCGAGCATCCTCGGTAAAATCGCCACCGCGTTGCAAATGGCCGCCGTGGCGTGGGTCCTGCTGCAAGTCAGCGGGCAAAAATGGATCGTTTGGGCAGCCGGGCTTTTCACCCTCCTCAGCGGCATCGGCTACATCTGGCGCGGGATGAACGCGATGGGAGGAGCGGCCAAAGCACAATGAAGAAAGCCGTGCTCGTCGGGCGCCCGAACGTCGGGAAGTCCGCCCTTTTCAACCGCCTCGCCGGGCGGCGCATTTCCATCGTGCACGACCAACCTGGCGTGACGCGCGACCGCATCGAGGCGGTCTGCCAACTCGGCCAGTCTCCCTTCGGTATCGTCGACACCGGCGGCATTGGCGCCTCGCCGGATCCGGATTTCGCCGAGGCCACGCACCGCGCCGCGGATGATGCCCTGGAAGGCGCGGACGTTGTTCTCTTCGTCGTCGACGGCAAAGACGGACTCCTGCCGCTCGACACCGAACTGGGAGCCAAACTGCGCCGCGCCTCGCGTCCGGTTGTTCTCGTGGTCAACAAACTCGACAACCCAAAACACGACGACCTCGAAGCCGAATTTCTGCAACTCGGCTTCACCAACGTGGTCGGGGTGAGTGCGGTGCACGGACGCGGGACGGACGATCTCCTGGCGGCGATCGAAGGTTCCTTCGGGCGGGGGGATGTGGAAAGTGCTCCGCCGGAGAGCGCGCTTCCGCCGCGCATCGTCATCATCGGCCGCCCCAATGTCGGCAAATCATCGCTGACCAATGCTTTGCTCGGCAGTGCCCGGGCCATCGTGAGCGACATTGCCGGCACGACGCGCGATGCCCTCGAGGTTCCTTGCGAGTTGGGCGGACATCCCTACCGGCTGCTCGACACGGCGGGCATCCGCCACCGCTCGAAGCACAGCACTTCGGTCGAAGTTTTCAGCGTCATGCGTTCCGAGGAAGCGATCCGCATGGCCGATGTCTGCGTGCTGGTCGTCGATGCACAGGCCGGCGTGACCGAGCAGGACAAGCGCATCGCCGGGCTGGTGCAAAAAGCGCGCAAGGCCGTCGTCATCGCCGTGAACAAGGCGGATCTTCTCCCCGCGGAATCGACCAAGCGGGACGGGCTCAAGGAGCAGCTCGCGGCATGGCAGTCGCAATTGTTTTTCCTGCCCTACGCCCCCATGGTCCTGCTCTCGGCCAAGACGGGCGACAATCTCAAGCGCCTCGGCACCACGCTGGAAAAAGCCCGACAGCATGCCACGCGCCGCCTCGGCACGGGCGAGCTGAATCGGGTGATCCGCGATGCCATGACCGTGCATCCGCCGCCGATGAGGGGCACGCGTCGGCTCAAGGTCTTCTACGCCACGCAGCTCGAGCAGACCAATCCGCGGCCGTTCGCGCCCGTGAAATTCCTTCTCTTCGTCAACGCGCCCGGACTGCTCACCCCGACCTACGAGACCTACCTCGCGTCGCAACTCCGCCGCGTGCGCGAGTATCCGGGCCTGCCTCTCATCTTCGATTTGCGCGCCCGCCCCGAGTCGGAGAAACGCGTCCGCACCCGCGGCGGCAAGCGTCCCGCCAAACGCGCACCCGCCAAGCGCCGCTGATTCGCGTCCGCCGGACTTGGCACGGACGTTGCTTTTTTGCCATCCGGGGAGGCACTTTTTCTTTGCCCCTTCCGCCGAAATCCATAACTTAAACGATCCGTCCGGCCCCGGCCGGCCAAAACCATGAAAAGACCCGCACGCCAAGGACTTTACGACCCGCAATTC
>JAFMJK010000086.1 GCA_017853515.1 Chthoniobacterales bacterium
GCCGCGTGTCCCTACCCTCAAAACCTTGTTCGATAGTCCAGATCCTTTCGGTTTGGTATCAAACCAAATCACGAAAAAGTTCTGAACGTCTGGCAAGGTGGATCGCGCCGTCCCGGCGCGATATTTTGGTCAGCAAATCGCGATAGGGACATCGCGATCCACCTGCCCCCTCTGTCCGCAAACTACGGGATCCGCGCGAACCGCTATGGTTCCTCGAGGTGGTCGCTGCCGTGCCCGCGCAGCCAGCTCACCATGGTCAGGACAATCGGCAGGGAAGTCAGGGCGAGGGCGAGCCCGATGAACTGATAGAGCCACTCGCCGTAGAGCAGGTAATAGGCGCCGATGATGACGAGCCCGACCAACCCGACCGGCGCGATAGCCCAGGCCATGGGCAGAAGTTTGCGGCGAAACGTATTGCGTTCCTCGCGACGCTTGATGCGCACCTCGCGGTTTTTAAAACGGTTGAATGCCACTGAGTGTTTCTCCCTCGTTTGATCTTGGAGGGTAGCGAGCAGGTTCAATAATCGGCGAAGTCCCCGGTGGCGGCAACACCGAAAGGCTTCAGCCCTCGTATTCCCCGCTGGCGGCCAGCGCGGCAATGCTCTGCACCACGCGCTCGCGATCTTCGCGGTAGGTCACTCCGAACCAGTCACTTGACGTGGGTAAAACCCGCACCTGCGCCTCGCCCGATGCCATCATGCCCGTCACCGCGCTGGGCAGGTAACACTCCGCTTTGTCGCTGCCGCCATCGGCCGCGAGGAAACGGAGCAGCTCTTTTTCCAGCAACGGGAAAACCTGCGGGTTGAATCCCCAGAAGTTCATCGAGGCGGGCGTCTCCTCCGCAAGCACGCGCCCCGACGCCGTTATTCCGCCGTCGCTCTGCCGCGCGATATCGGTCAACTCCTCGATGCTCCGGAGCAATTCGTCCGGCCCGACTTCGCAGATTCCGCGCGCCACCGTGCCGTGCTCGCTCAGGGTGCGCCCCAAGCGGAACGCGGCCATGGCGAATTGCGCGGGGCGCATGCCCGCATCGGTGCCGCGCAGGAATTCGGCCATGACGCGGAAGGTCTGTGCACCATAGAAGTCGTCCGCATTGATCGCGGCGAAATTCCCGGTGACAACATCGCGCGCGCACCACACCGCGTGCGACGTGCCCCAGGGTTTTGTCCGCCCTGCCGGCGGCGAAAAACCGCCCGGCAGATCGCTCAGTTCCTGGAACGCATAGGCGACGGGGACTTTGCCGTCGTAGCGCGCCCCGACCTTGTTGCGGAATTCCTTTTCGATGTCGCGGCGGATGAGGAAGACGACGCGCGTGAAACCCGCCCGGATCGCGTCGTGCACGGAATAATCGAGCAGCGTCTCGCCCTTCGGACCCACCGGGTCGAGTTGTTTCAACCCGCCATAGCGGCTGCCCATGCCGGCGGCGAGGACGAGGAGAGTGGGTGCAGTCATCGTGCGTCCTTATATCACCACTTGGAGCGGCGGTCCATGGCCGCCGGAGCATAACACCGCCAGGGACCGGCGGTCATAGACCGCCGCCACAAAATTGCCGGCAAAATCACGCCTTGGGTGCCGCGGCGTTTTCCCGGTGCTCCTCGTAGGCGTTGATGATGGCCTGCACCAAGGGGTGGCGCACCACGTCGCGCTGGCTCATCACGCGGATATCGATACCTTCGATGTCCTTGAGCACTTCGAGCGCCTCGAGCAGGCCGGACCGGCGGTTGCGCGGCAGATCGATCTGCGTGCGGTCGCCCGTGATCACGCATTTCGACTCGTTGCCCAGCCGGGTGAGGAACATGAACATCTGCTCCGCCGTGGTGTTCTGCGCCTCGTCGAGGACGACGAAGGAATGGTTCAGGGTGCGCCCGCGCATGTAGGCGAGCGGCGCGATCTCGATGATGCCGCGGTCCATGAATTTCTGGATCTCGTCGGTCTCGAGCATGTCATAGAGGGCGTCGTAAAGAGGACGGAGGTAAGGAAGGATTTTTTCCTCCAGCGCCCCGGGAAGGAAGCCCAGCGCTTCGCCGGCCTCCACGGCGGGGCGGGTCAGGACGATGCGGCTGACCTGTTCCTTTTTCAGCGCGGCCACCGCCATGGCCATGGCCAGGTAGGTTTTCCCCGTTCCGGCCGGGCCGACGCCGAAGACCACGTCGTGCTCGCGGATGGCGCGGACGTAATCGCATTGTCCGTCCGTCTTGGGAATGACCGCCGGTTTGCGCAGGGAGCAGACGATGCGTTCGGCGGCGAAGTCCTTGATGTTGCCGTTCTGCCCCTCGGGCTCGGCCGATTGCAGGGCGTAGCGGAATTCCTGTCTTCCGATGACCGCGCCGCTGCGCCGCGCCTCGTCGAGCTGGGTGAAGACGCGGGACGCGCGCTCGGTCTTTTCCTTCTCGCCCTCGATGCGGATCCAGCCTTCACGCGCGGCGACTTGCACGCCGAGCCGCGTCTCCATTTCGCGGAGCAGTTTCTCGTCGTTGTGGTAAAGCGCGGAGGCCGCGCGCGCGTTGTCGAAGTGGAGCGTCGTGCTCTCCATCAGGCGGTCAGCGGCGGAAACCGTAAACCAGCGCCCAACCGGTGCGCTCTTCGGGCGAGGAGAGGACCTCCACCACCACGTAGTAGGTGCCGGTCGCGCCCGGTTTGATTTCGGCGTAGGCGAATTTGCCTTCCTGCCACGACTTGGACTCCGCCAGATTGCCCGCGGTGTCGTAAATGTTGACGCGCAGCTTCGCGCCCTCGACGTCCGTGCCGAGGAAAAAGATGTAGCTGTTGCCGCGGAAGAGCTGCGCGGTGACCGCTTTTTTGTCCCCCTCGCCGAGATCGCCGCCCCACGCATCCTCGCGGATGATCCAGCCTTTCTCGGCGTAGGGATTGGCCGCCTCGTAGGCGAAGGACATGGCGTCGTCGACGTAGGCGTGCAGCACGGCAGCGCCGCAGACGAGGAAGGCGGCGGCGCAAACCGCGGCGCGGCGCGAGGGGAGGGAAAGTGGTCTCATGCGTGTCTTATCCGGCTTTCGAACGGATGCGGCCCACCACCTCGGAGGTGATGGTATGGATCTCCGCGACCGCCTCGGGGCGGATGTCTCCGTTGTTTTTTTCGATCAGCGGATTGATGCGGTCCAGGCTGCGGCGGATGTCGCCGACGATTTCCTTGCCGCGCAGACGCGGGCTCATTTTGGAAAGTTGCCGGGAAAAATAATCGACGAGGAGAGGTTGGTGCAGCAGTTCGGCCCGCTGGGTGGAATATTTCGAGTCGACGATCGAGGTAAGCGCTTCGGTGCCGCGCAGCCATCCGCCGAGGCTGACCAGCTGCGCCAGTTGCTCGTCGTTGAGCTCGGCCATGGCCTGGTTGACGTCCTGCAGCGCCCCGTCGAACTCCCGCCGCACCGCGTCCCATTTCCGCGCGTCGGCTTTCTCGACGATGCTGTTGCTGCGGGCCACGACCGATTTGCGCACGTTGATCGCCTCGGCCAGCGTGAGCACGTTGCGGCCGATGTCCTTCACCCGCTCGCTGTCCTCGGCTTCCACCGCGATGAACCCGTCGGCGATGACTGTGCCGAGCAACAATGCGTCCTGCGCGCGGTCCGCCGTGGCGGGGAATGTTTTGGCCGGCCCGAGTTCGGCGCGCCAGTTCGGGTTGCCCAGCTTTTCCAACACGGCGAAAACTTCGCTCGGCACCGGGACGACGACTTCGTTGACCGTCTCGGCCGGAAACTGCTTCAAGTCGATCTTTTCGGCCGGCGGTTCGGCGGACGCTTTTCCTGCCACCAGCAGGGCTCCGGCGAGGGCACAGAGTGCTTTCGTTTTCAAGATAGGGGAAATTTCACTTGGGGCGGTGCCGAGATAAAGCATAAAAAGCCGGTCGTGGAACAAGTCCCCAGCGCCGCGCGTGTGCATGAAATCGTCAAAGGCATGTCCTCCCGCCGCGTTCTCGTGGCCGGGGATCTCATGCTGGACGAATTCATCTGGGGCAAAGTTTCGCGCATTTCCCCCGAGGCGCCCGTCCCGGTGGTGGCGGTCGACCGGGAAACATTTTACCCCGGAGGCGCAGCCAACGTGGCCCGCAATCTCCGCGAATTCACCCCGCATGCCGCGGTGCTCGGTCTGGCCGGGCGCGACACCGCCGGCCAGCGCTTGCGCGATCTTCTGGCCGCCGGAGGCATCGATACGGCCGGCGTGGTCGAGCGCGGCAGCGGACCGACCACCGTGAAGACGCGCATCATCGCGCGCACGCAGCAAGTCGTCCGCGTCGACCGCGAGCTGAACGAGAGCCCCGGCGCCGCCGAACGCCGCGCGCTGCTCGAGGCGCTCGATGCGGCGCTGCCGGATGTCGATGCGGTCATCCTCGAGGACTACGGCAAAGGCCTCCTCGATCGTGACCTGGCCGACGAAATCGCGGCCAAAGCCCGCGCCGCCGGCAAGCCGGTGGCGGTCGACCCCAATCCGAACAATCCCATCCCCTGGCACGGCGTCACCGTGATCAAACCCAACCGCCACGAAGCCTTCGCCGCGGCCGGTCTCCCCTGGTCGGAACCCTCGGCCCATCCGCTCGAGGACAAGCAACTGCTCAAGGCCGGCGAAATTCTGCTCGAGAAGTGGGACACCGACCAACTGCTCATCACCTTGAGCGAGCTCGGCATGCTGCTCTTCACCAAGGATGGACAGCGCCATCACACGCCGACCCGCGCACGCGAGGTCTTCGATGTTTCCGGCGCGGGGGACACCGCCATCTCGCTCTATACGCTGGCCCTCTGCGCGGGCGCCACGCCGGTCGAGGCCTCCGAAATCGCCAACCACGCCAGCGGCGTCGTGGTGGGCAAACTCGGCACGGCCACGCTCACGCCCGCCGAGCTTCTCGCCAGTTTTCAAAACCATGCCGGCTGAGCAACCCGCCGTGTTCTTCGATCGCGACGGCACCCTCATCGAGGAGGTTCACTATTGTTCCGACCCTTCGCAGGTCCGGGTCATCCCAGGCGCGACCGAGGCGCTGCTCAAGCTGGCCGAAGCCGGCTTCGCCCTCGTCATCGTCACCAACCAGAGCGGCATCGGACGCGGATATTTCACGCACGACGATTACAACCGCGTGCACGAAGAAGTGCTTTGGCAGCTCAAGCCCGCCGTGCTCACCGCGGCCTACTACGACGAGAGCGCGCCGGACCGGCCGAGCGCGCGGCGCAAGCCGTCCACCGCCATGCTCGAGGAAGCCGCGCGCGAACACGGGCTCGATCTCTCGCGTTCGTGGATGGTCGGCGACAAAACCTCCGACATCGAATGCGGCAGGAACGCCGGCCTGCGCACCGTGCTCGTCGAGACGGGGCACGGCAAAGATCATCTCGGTTGCGGCGCCGATGCCGTCGTGCCGGACATCGGCTTCGCCGCGGATTTCATTTTGCAGGAGACCGCATGCGCGAAGTGAGCTTTCCGTCCGCTGCATTATTTTCTGCCGGTAGGGCCCGCTGGCCCAGCGGGCCGATGCTTTTTTCGCAGGTTGACGGACGGCTAGGGCCGGCCGTCCCTACCGGTCGGAGGGAAAAATGCGCCTTATTTTCATGTTCGAAGTAACAGCCATCATCCCCGCCCGCTGGGCCTCGACGCGCTTCCCCGGCAAACCTCTGGTCAAACTGCGCGGCAAACCGCTCGTGCAACACGTCTGGGAACGCGCGCGGCGCGCCAAACTCGTCGACCGCGTCATTGTCGCGACCGACGATATGCGCATCGCCGAAGCGGCCTTCGATTTCGGCGCCGACGTCGCGCTCACTTCCCCGAAACATCCGACAGGCACCGACCGTTTGGCCGAGGTTGCGAAAAAACTCAAATCGGCTCCGATCATCCTCAACGTGCAGGGGGACGAACCCGACATCGCCCCGTCGACCATCGATCGCCTGGCCCAAGCGCTGCAGGATGACCCCGCGCTCGGCATGGTCACCGCCGCCAATCCGATCACCGATCGGTCCGATATCGGCAATCCCAACGTGGTCAAAGTGGTCGCCGACCTCGCCGGCCGCGCGCTTTATTTTTCCCGCAGCACCATCCCGCACGATCGCGACGGCGACGGCGGAATCAAATATCTCCGCCACCAGGGCATCTACGGATACCGCCGCAAGGTGCTCCTCGACTTTGTGAAATGGAAACCGACCCCGCTGGAAAAAGCGGAAAAGCTCGAACAGTTGCGCGCGCTCGAGCACGGCGTCTCCATCGGGGTGATCGTCGTGAAGAAAGGTTCGGTCGGCGTCGATGTGCCCGCCGACTTGGCCAAAGCGGCGCGCGCCCTGACCCGGTTGTAGCGTCGGTCTTTGACCGACGGTGCCGTTGGTTTTCAGTCACCGACGGTCGCAGACCGACGCTACAACATCGGTGGATCGTGCTCTCCGGGCGCGATCATCGCGAGTGGACATCGCGCTGCACCTTTCCTCCCGCCGGGAAGTTTATTCCGTGTCCAAACCCCGGATGACCTGATAGGTTTCTGCCCCCGTGAAAACGATTTTCGTCACGGGCGGGGTGGTCAGTTCCTTGGGGAAGGGTTTGGCGGCAGCTTCGCTCGGCACATTACTGGAGAGCCGCGGTCTGCGCGTGACGATGGGCAAACTCGACCCGTATCTCAACGTCGACCCGGGCACCATGAGCCCCTACCAGCATGGCGAGGTCTACGTGCTCGACGACGGTGCGGAGACGGATCTCGATCTCGGACACTACGAGCGCTTCACCGGCTGCGTGCTGAGCCGCCGCAACAATCTGACCAGCGGACAGGTCTACGAAAACGTCCTGGCCCGCGAGCGCCGCGGCGATTACCTCGGCAAGACCGTGCAGGTCATCCCGCACGTCACGGACGAAATCAAATCGCGCATCCGCACGCTGGCCGACGGGCGCGAGGCCGATGTTGCCATCATCGAAATCGGCGGCACGACGGGCGACATCGAAGGTCTGCCCTTTCTCGAAGCCATCCGCCAATACCTGCTCGAAGCGGGCGAGGGCAACGCCATGCTCATCCATGTCACGCTCGTCCCGTTCATCAAAGCGGCGGGCGAACTGAAAACGAAACCCACCCAGCAAAGCGTGGCCAAGCTGCGCGAGATCGGCCTGCAACCGAAAGTCGTCATCGCCCGCACCGAGTATGCGCTCGACGACGAGGTGCGCGAAAAGTTGTCGCTCTTCTCCAATGTGACCAAGCGGTCCGTGATCGAAGGCCGCGATGTCGACCACACCATTTACGAATTGCCCCTCATGCTGCAGAAGGAGGGGCTCGACACGGTCGTTTGCGAGGCGCTGCGCCTCGACGTGCCGCCCGCGCACATGGAGGACTGGGCCAAGTTCGTCGACCGCGTGGTCAGCCCGCGCAAACGCGTCAGCATCGCCGTGGTCGGCAAATACATCGAATTGCAAGATGCGTACAAGAGCATCTACGAATCGCTGACCCACGCCGGCGCGGCGCATGATTGCGGCATCGACCTCGTGCTGGTCGACGCCGAGGACCTCGAAGGCGAAGGCGGACCGGAAAAATATCTGCGCGGCGTCGCCGGTATCCTTGTTCCCGGCGGTTTCGGCGACCGCGGCATCGAGGGCAAGATCGCCGCTGCCCGCTACGCCCGCGAATCCGGCACGCCGTATCTCGGCATCTGTCTCGGTATGCAGGTTGCCGTGGTCGAGTTCGCGCGGAATGCCTGCGGTCATCCCAAGGCGGACAGCACCGAATTCGACCCGGAGACGCCCGATCCGGTGATTTATCTGATGGAGGGCCAGAAGGATGTGACCGACAAAGGCGCGACCATGCGCCTCGGCTCTTATCCCTGCATCTTGCGCAAAAACACCGTGGCACACCAGTTGTATGGCGCTTCGGAAATCACCGAGCGCCACCGCCACCGCTACGAATTCAACATGAAATACAAAGACGAGATGGAGAAGCAGGGCCTCGTCGTTTCCGGCACGTCGCCCGACGGCGCGCTGGCCGAGGTCGTCGAGTTGCGCTCGCACCCGTGGTTTGTCGCCTGCCAGTTCCATCCCGAGTTCCGCTCCCGCCCCCGTGCGCCGCACCCGCTCTTCAAAGGCTTTGTCGCCGCCGCGCTGGCGCATGTGGCGTAGGCAGGGAGTTTTTTTAACAGAAGGTAACGAAGGAGGGGACTGCTTGCCCTTTGTCTGTCTTCGTCCGCACGTGGAAGCCCGGTCCCGCCGGAACAACGTTTGACCTTGGCGGCAGGTCTCGAAGATCTCGTCGGTCGGATTGTCGATGTCGGCATTCTTTCGACAAGCAACTTGGTCTACGCGAAGAAAACGTGGCCAACGGGCGCGTGATACCAAACCAGAAAAGGATCTGGACTATCGAACAAGGTTTTGAGGGTAGG
>JAFMJK010000274.1 GCA_017853515.1 Chthoniobacterales bacterium
TATATCAATCGAAGATCAAAGACAATTATTTGAGTTTGGAAGGATCTCCTACAGGATCTCAGTTAAACAACACTGTAGTAGTTCCAAGTCTTAATTCTATCATAACTGTAGCTGAAAACTACGGAACGCCTATACAGGTTGGAGGTTACATAGACCAGTACAAAGCTCCTTTATATTTAAATTCTTCTCAACAGACTTACGATCTTCAAGATTGGGCACTTTCAGGCAGTCTCATACAACCTGGAGATCGTATTGTGATAAATAAAGTGTATTACGAAGCGCAACCAGCAATAAATCAGTATTACGATCCATACATCGGAGGATCCATAAACTATCAAGGCGCAACTGAAAACTTCGGATGGGCTTCTTATTCTCCTGGATTGAACTTCGTTCTTTTCCCTATTTACTGGGATATTTCAAGGATACAGGAGATCGAGATGTCGAACCAAGTTCGCAGATCTATGTATTCCTTCCAGATAACAAATAATAAATTAACAATATTTCCTTGGCCTGACAAAGACGGTATAGTTGTGTGGATAGATTATTCTAAAAAGAGCGAAGTATCTAATGCTCAACTAAACTCACCTTATTCAGGTAGCACAGGACTTGTTACTAATCCATCAAACGTACCATACGGTAGCATAACTTATTCTTCGATAAACCAACCCGGTAGACAGTGGATCTACGAGTATACGCTTGCGCTCGCTTCCGAACTTCTTGGATTGATTAGAGGCAAGTACACTCAGATCCCTGCCCCCGGCGCGGAAGTAACTCTGAATGGAGCTGATCTCATATCGAAAGGAAAAGATCAACAAAATGCTTTGAGGGAGAAGCTTCGACAGGATTTTGATGACATGAGTAGAAAAGCTCAGTTAGAGAGAAAACAGTCGGAGAACCAATCCATCTCTAGCACTCTCAATGAAGTACCAATGTTCATTTACATAGGATAACATGGCACTATTCGGATCAACCAGAGACGTAGCAACATTTAAGATCTTTACCAAAGAACTTGTAGAAGATGTTATATCACAAGAAATAGGCTACTATAAGATAATGCTTGCAGATACTCCAGTCAATGTTTACGGAGAAGCGATGAAAAGGTATTACTCGGGTCCGGTTTTGATTCCGTGTATGATAGACAGAGGAGATTTCAACATGGAAGAGAAGGACATGACAGTTGATTCCATTCGAGACGTAAAGTTTCGTTTCTTCAAAGATCATTTGGTGGAAGCTAACGTTGTACCTGAAGTTGGAGACATTATAATGTACTACGAAGACTATTATGAAGTGCATAACGTAAACGAAAACCAATTGATATTAGGAAAGAACCCTGACTACGTATACTCAAATGGAACAGCTAACTTCGGTCAATCGTACTCAATAATATTAGAGTGTCACTATTCAAGTCCTGACAAACTTGGCATAACTAAAGAGAGATTATAATGGCAACACAGGTAGTTAGACCTAGGAATAGAAAAGAGTTTATGGATAAACTCATAACTCCTTACGATCCTAAGGAAGGAAATCCTAATCAAGTATTCTCTGAACCTTCTAAGTTAGGTCAACCTGAACAAAATAGGGCTTACGAGATGTCTTTGAAAGGAGACACTGACAAGGATTTCTACATCGGAATAAAAGACATAGACGAAGCAGTCATGTACTACTTCAATAACGTTTTGAAACTATCTGTTGTACAAAACAACGTTAGAGTCAACGTTCCCGTTATATATGGTACACCTGAATATTGGAAGACTATACAAGCCGATGGATACTATAGAGACGAGAACGGTAAGATGATGGCTCCGCTTATCATGTTCAAGAGAAAATCTATCACTCAAAATAGAGGATTAGGCAATAAATTGGACGGAAACTCTGCTCACAACGTACAAGCCTTCGAGACAAGATTCAATAGAAGAAACATATACAGCAATTTTAATACGCTAAACAATAAAGTTCCAGAGAGCAAGTATGTTGTTTCGGTAATACCTGATTACGTTACAGTAGATTACGAGTGTATAATTTGGACTTACTTTGTTGAACAGATGGACAAGCTTATAGAAGCCATAAATTTTGCTTCTAGAAGTTATTGGGGTGATCCCAATCGATTTCAATTCTTGACTTCAATAGAATCATTTGAAGATTCAATTAGCTACGCTATAGGTGAAAATAGAGCTGTTAGGACTAATTTTAACATGTCTCTAAACGGATATCTAATCCCTGATAGTTTGAACAAACAATTGGCGAGTAGAAACCTTTATTACGGAATTTCTCAAGTCGTGTTTGGACTCGAAATAGCCACCACAGACCAGCAATTTGATTCGGCCACAAACAAATCAGCTGGATCGAGTGGAATTAAATCAGTTGAGATGTCTAACACTGCTGAACAATTTACAGCAGAAGTTAAAAAGACAGTCAATAGAACCAACGTTAGAAATATCTTGCTCAACGATTCTGTAAATAATGTAAATATCACTAACAACTACAATTCATTTGATCCTCTCTTGGCAATATACCTTGATACGAGCAAGTCAGTTACAGGTACAGTTACGGCTCCTGATACAGTAACATTTGCTAACGGTTGGTTGACAGCACCTAGTCCTCTTGCACCTACAAGTGTAGCCGACTTCGTGTTCTATGTTAACGGTCAATATGTGGAGCCTACAAGCATAGTAAGTTTTACAAATGGATCGACTCTTGTTGTGGATACTAACTTACTTGGATACAGCTTAGAAGCCACAGACGTTGTAGTAGCAACAGGTAAATTTGCTTAAATATGGCCAGATTAAAGTTTAAGCAAATCCTGTCTAATCTTTCTTACGACGCTACAAACAATAAGCTTCATTTGAGCGGCAGTTCTGATCCATCTTTTATTATCACTGGATCGCTTTATGTGACTTCTTCTGCTACCGTAACCGGTTCAATAACTATAGCAGGAATAGACACTTTTGGAGACTCTGGAAGCTTCTATACTGAAGATTTGGGCACTTACTGATATTTATACCAAGCTATATAGCTGTAATGGTTTTGCCAAGTTAGTATATACTAAACCGTAAATAGGCAGATGTCCAATCAATTTCTTAAACTGCGCCGCAGCGCTGTACCGGGTAGAATACCTACCACATCTTCTTTAGATTTTGGAGAAATTGCTCTAAACACCTATGATGGTTTAGCTTTCATGAAGAAATCCGGTTCATCCGGAGAAGAGATAATCGCTATAGGATCCGGAACTACAATAAGTGGATCACAATACTACGTACCTATTTTCTCTGGAAGTAGTCTAATAGAGTCTTCCATATTCCAGTCCGGATCTTTTACTTCCATAAGAAACGCGGTAGCGCCAGAGGATCCAACAAACCCAGACATTCTTTACGTTAACGGAGACGGAGTAGATACTTACAATCTTATATCTGCTCACGGAAACATAAATGATTACGTACAGATAAACATACAGAACTACGCGAACTCTGGAAATGCTTCTTCTGACATAGTCGCCACTGCTAACAACGGAACAGAGCTAAGGTATTACATTGACATGGGTATCAACAGCGAAGGATACTCAAACAGTAGTTTTGTTGGAAGCGCTAACGATGCTTACCTCTATTCTACAGGAAACCATTTATATGTAGGAAACGCTTCAGTAGGACAAAAGCTAATATTTTTCAACGGAGGTTTAGATGCTATAAACAAAGCAAAAATAGTTGTACACGAGCAGGGAACAGTCGAGATAAACGTAGATGCTAACTACAATCCAGATCCTACAAACCCGCCTGCGCTTTACGTAAAAGCAACCAACGGAGTAACTTATAACGTTATACAGGCTTATGGAGACACAGACAACTACTCTCAAGTATCAAACACAAACAGAAGTGCAGGAACAGTAGCTTCTTCAGATATAGTTGCGTACAATAACATAGATCCTGATAATCAGACAGCAGGATACGTGGACATGGGTATAAACTCCACGAACTATGTATACAACGGAGTATACCCTGGAAAAGCTGGAGACGCTTACCTATTCACCGATTCTGCTCACTTAGTAATAGGAACTCTGTCAGGAAGCGGAGATGCAAAAGTAACCATTTTCGCAGGAGGAGTAAACGAAGCAGATAACGCTAAGTTGATACTTTACGGAAACAATCAACACGAACTGACCGGGTCTCTTAAAGCAAGCGAGGGTTTCACAGGGTCTCTTTACGGCACTGCAAGTTGGGCACTTAATACGTTAACTGCTTCTTTCGTAGCAAACGCTGTAAGTGCATCGTACGCAGCCACGGCTTCTTCTGCAGACAACTTTGTTGTAAGAAACAATATCACCGCATCGAATGGTCTGTTCACAGGAACAATTACAGCTCAGACTCTTGTAGTTCAGACTATAACTTCCTCTGTTGAATATGTAACTGGCTCTACAAAATTTGGTAGCCAACTAACAGATACACACCAGTTTACTGGGTCGGTTAGCATCACAGGCAGTCTTACTGTAAATGGACCACTTAATGCAACAAGCAGTTGGGCATATAGCGCTTCTTCTGCTATTAGCTCTAGCTATGCAACTACAGCTAGTTATTCTGTATCTAGCTCTTACGCCATATCTAGTTCTTATTCTTTAAGTGCGTCATTAGCACAAACCGCTTCTTACGTACAAGCTTCTGGAATAGTAGGAGACATTTATAGAATATCTACAGGAAGCATCACAGCTTCTGTTAATATAAACAGCGCATCATTTGAGTTAACATCTGGATCTTCTTCGTTCTTATTTGTTAGTAATAGCGGTAATATTGGAATTAGCACAACTACTCCTAATTATAGATTAGAGGTTAGTGGTGGTTTTAAAGCCACAGCAGCTAGTATAATATCTTCTTCGCTTACCCTTGTTGCTCCTGGAAATACAGGAGGATACATCAGTCCTGGTGGAGATGGTATATCAATAGGTAGTTATAATAGCGGTGTACACATTAGAATAAGAAATAGCAACAGAACCGCATTCGATCAATCAGTAGGTATAGGAAGTCCAGGATTCGGATGGAGTACAAACGAAAACTTAACAATAAAAACAGCCGGCGTTACTAATGGATCTTCTGCTATTTGGGTAGGAAACGGAACAAATAACAGTATATTCAGAGTTTACGGAGACGGTACGATATCTATAGGACCAACAATATCCTCAGGATACGCTTTACAAGTAAGTTCTACGGCTTCTGGCTCTCTTAACGTTGGTAATGTACTGTATGTTAGCTCGAGTGTTGTAACCATTAGTGGTTCTTTATTCGCATCGGCTAGTTCGCATACAATTACCGGTTCTCTTAATGCTGCGACAATTACAGGATCTCTATTTGGAACGGCTAGTTGGGCGCAAAACGCAATAACTGCTTCTTATGTAACTTCTTCTAAAGTATTTGGACCAAATGGAGCAGATAGTATTCTAACTTCATCTTATGCGTTAACAGCTTCTTACGCTCTTAACGCAGGAGGTACTTCTGGAATAACTATAGCTGATGAAGGAACAGTACAAGGAACAGCAACATTTTTGAACTTTATAGGTTCTAGCGTTACTGCTACTGTAGCCTCTAGTACTGCTTCTATTACAATAAACACGGCTGTTGCCGCTACAGCGTCCTATGTAAATCCTCTAACCCAGAGCGTCATTATATCAGGATCTCTAATAGTAACAGGATCTGTTAGCGCAACTCAAGGAGGATTCACAGGTTCATTATTTGGTACTTCTTCTTGGGCTTATAGTGCTTCTGTAGCTATAAGTTCTTCTTATGCGACAACTGCTTCTTACGCATTAAGTTCAAGTTATGCGTTATCTTCTAGTTACTCTTTAAGCTCTTCCTATAGTTTAAGCGGATCTTATTCATTATCTTCGTCTTATTCTGTATCTAGTTCTTATTCTTTAACAGCATCACTAGCAGCCACAGCTTCTTACGTGCCTGCCTCTGCTGTAGTAGGTTTGAGCTTGAATCAAATATCTTCAGGTAGTGTAACAGCTTCAGTTAATGTAAACTCAGCATCATTCCAGATTACTTCTGGTTCTTCTACTTTCTTATTTGTTAGTAATAGTGGTACAGTCGCCATAAATAGCACTGGTTCTTCAGATTATAAATTAGACGTTAGTGGTAGCACTAGAATACAAGACAACTTATTTTTAAATCCTGGTGCATTAAGAACATTTGATGGTTATTATGCTTTTTCATTTGGATCTTCTACTACTCCGTATAACCCAAATAACAACTATACTAGAATACACATGGGTTCTAGTATTACTTATATAGATAACTATTCTGGTAACTTTTTATGGAGAAGTGCAGCTAGATCAATATTCGGACTAGGTGATGGTAACGTCAATTTTTATGATTTATCTAATAATATCGTAACTAAGCACAATCCATCTACAGGCAATTTCTTAATTGGAACCACTTCAGATTCTGGATTCAAACTTGATGTCAATGGTACTTCAAGATTTAGCAATAATATAACAATAAGCGGATCTTTATTTGCATCTGCTAGTTCTCACACGATTACTGGATCATTAAATGCGGCTAGTATTACTGGATCTTTATTTGGTACTTCTTCTTGGGCTTATAGCTCTTCAGTTGCGACTAGTTCTAGTTATTCAACCACTTCATCTTATGCAGTTAGTTCATCTTATAGTTTAAGCTCTTCTTATAGCGTTACTTCTAGTTATGCAACAACCGCTTCTTATGCTTTAAGTTCATCTTATTCTATTAGCTCTTCTTATGCGCTAACTTCGTCTTACGCTGTAACAGCATCATTCGCAATTACTAGCTCAAATGCTATATCAGCTTCATATTCATTATCTAGTTCATATAGTTTAAGTAGCTCTTATGCTGTAAGTTCTTCTACTTCTGTATCATCTTCTTATGCTTTAAGTTCAAGTTATACTGTATCTAGTTCTTTTGCAACATCCGCATCTTATGCTAGTGTAGCACAAAGTGTAATAGGTACAATAACTAATGCTCAAACAGCGTCTTACGTTCTGCCTTTAACACAGAGCGTAATAATAAGCGGCGCTCTATTAGTAACAGGATCAATAAACGTTACTCAAGGTGGATTTAGTGGATCTCTATTTGGAACCTCATCTTGGGCTTATAGCTCTTCTGTAGCTATAAGTTCTAGTTACGCATTAACTTCTTCTTACTCAATAAGTAGTTCATTTGCAAATAGTGCTTCTTATGCTTTAAGTTCATCTTATGGATTAACTAGCTCGCTAGCTTATACAGCTAGTTCAATAGCGAACTTATCACAGAACGTAACCATAACAGGTAGTTTATTTGTAAGTAATTCGATAGTAATAACTCCATCTGGAACTATTTCAGTAGTATCTGGATCCATAGTCGCTTTATCTTTTACTGGTTCTATTTTTGGCACTTCTTCTTGGGCATACAGTTCATCGGCAGCGATCAGTTCTAGTTATGCAACAACCGCTTCTTATGCTTTAAGTTCAAGTTATTCTATAAGTAGCTCTTACGCTGTAAGTTCTTCTACTTCGGTATCTTCTTCTTACTCTACAACGTCAAGTTACTCTTTAACGAGTTCTCTAGCTTTAACAGCTTCTTCAGCTGATAATTTTATTGTAAGAAGTAATATAACTGCTTCCAACGGTTTATTTACAGGGACAATAACAGCTCAGACTCTCAATGTTCAGTACATAACCGCATCTACAGAATATATAACTGGATCTAGTAAATTTGGTAGTCAATTAACTGATACTCATCAATTCACAGGTAGCGTTAATGTAACTGGTAGTTTAACAGTAATAGGACCTGCTACTATAACTAATCTTACCGGTTCTCTATTTGGTACCGCATCATACGTATCTGGATCTGTACACAACTCATCTAACCCAGCACTTTCGGCTTCTTATGCATTAAGTGGATCTTATACGGTATCCTCTTCATATTCATTATCAAGTTCTTATAGTTTAAGTTCTTCTTACGCTATTAGTTCTTCTGCGGCCATTACTTCATCTTTTGCGGCTACAGCTTCTTATGTAAATCCTCTTACACAAACTGTCATAATATCTGGTAGTTTGTTGACAACAGGGTCAAACACTTTTATAGGCAATCAAACTGTAACTGGAAGTTTATTCACATCAGGTTCAAATACGCTCGTTGGATCTACTGCTTTAACAGGTGCATTAAACATATCAGGTTCCACCACTCAGATAGGAAACAATACTCTTCTCGGTAATACTACACTATCAGGAAGCATCATCATATCAGGCGCTCTTGGAACCAATAATCCAACAGTTAGAATATACGGAGACACTGAACACAACGGATACATACGTTT
>JAFMJK010000087.1 GCA_017853515.1 Chthoniobacterales bacterium
CTGACTTGCCAGAGCGGGGGGCAAGGTGTTGATTGGCCGGCTCAACATGTTGCGCCGATTATCCATCCCGGCTCTGCTTTGTCTGCTGGCCGTCTCGGGTCACGCGACTCCGCAGCGGCTGACCGACTTGGTCGAGGTGCCGCGGCCGACTTGGGAAACACAAAAGCAGGCCAGGACCTACCTGCTCAGTATCCCCGCCCCGCGCGGGCAGATCACCGACCGTCATGGCGCGCCGTTGGCCCAGAGCCGTGTGGCTTACAACCTCGGGCTCAAATTCCCCACCCCGCTGGATTACAGCGACAGCAAGGCGGTCAACTTTGCGCGCAGCCAAATCCTCACCGCGGAGAAATTGCTCGGGCGCAAATTCGACGTGACCGACGAAGCGATCATCCAGCACTACAAGAACCGCGGTATCCTGACGCTGTTCCTCGCGGAGGATTTGGGGCCGGAACAAATTTCGGCCGTCAGCCGCGGTCTCGGCACGGGCCTCGTGCTGGAGCCCAGCTATGTGCGCCATTACCCGCTCAGCACCCTGGCCAGCCACATTGTCGGTTACGTCGGGCGTCAGGCGCCGCTTTCGGTCAAGCCGATCGAAAACCGCGACCTTGTCTTTCCCGATTCGGAAGGACGCGAGGGATTGGAGAAAGTTTTCGACAACGAGCTGCGCGGCACTCCAGGCGTCCTCAACCTCACCCTCAACGCCGAGGGCAAACGCACCATCGAGCGGGTGATCAGCGAACCGGTCCCGGGATACAACGTCATCACCACGCTGGATCTGAGGGTTCAGAAAGCCTGCGAGGATGCGCTGGCCGCCTCCGGGCGCCGGGGCGCCGTCGTGGTCATCGATCCCAACAACGGGGAAGTTCTCGGCATGGCCTCGCGTCCCGCTTTCGATCCGAACACCTTTATTCCCATCATACGCCCGGAAGTTTTCGACAAACTGAACAAGGATCCTTCCGCGCCGCTTTACCCGCGCGCTTTCCGTTCGGCTTATCCGCCGGGCTCGACGTTCAAAACTTTTGTCGGCCTTGCCGCCTTGCAAACCGGGGAGATCACCGGTGACACCATGGTGAGTTGCCCTGCCGGAATCCAAATCGGCAACCACTACTTCCGCAACCACTCGGGCAACATGGGCTCGATGGCGCTTCCCAAAGCCTTGGCCGTCTCCTGCAACACGTGGTTCTACCAGGTCGGGATGAAGATCGGCGCGCAACCCATCATCGACTGGTCCCGCGCCCTGGGACTCGGCCGCCGCACCGGTATTCCGCTGGCTGCCGAGGCGAACGGAAACATCCCCACCGACGAATACATGATGAAGGTGCACAACCGCGAGATCCTGCGGGGCGATGTCGCCAACATGAGCATCGGCCAGGGCGACATTCTCGTCTCGCCGCTGCAGATGGCACAGGCCATGGGCGTGATCGCGGCGGGCGGAATATTCCACCAGACACGATTGATCAAGCAGGTGCAAAGCATCGACAACCGCGTCGTGGCGGCCTACCCCGACCGCGTCCGCTCCGACCTCGGCATCGAGGAGAAAACCCTGGAAAATCTGGAAAAAGGTCTGGTCATGGTGACAACGAGCGGCACAGGTCGCAGGGCCTCCACAGTCAAGGGCGTCAAAGTCGCGGGCAAGACCGGCACCGCGCAATGGGGCCCGGTCAGCAAGCGCCGCAACGCGGCATGGTTCACCGGCTACGCGCCCGCCGACAATCCACTCTACTCGTTCGCCGCCGTGGTCGAGGGCAACCCCGGGGAAAGCCTCGCCGGCGGACAAAACGCGGCGCCGGTCATCGGTGCGGTCTTGGCCGATTTGCTCAAAGGATACAAGCCGCCGGCGGAGGAAGCGGGGCAGAAGGAGGAACAGCCCGAGAATCCGGATCAAGCGGAGCCGGCCACCACGGATGAGTCGCCGGCCGAATACACGCAGGACGTGATAAACCCCGAGGGTGCGCCTGTTCCCGAGGAACTGGACCAACCGGAGTAGCCTGATTCGATTTGCGCACCGCGACGCCGGCGGCAAACATGCCGTTTCATCATGCTTGAACTGCAGAGCGTCACTGTCGCCGTCGGAGGGGAAGAAGGACCGACCTTGCTGGCGGAGATTTCCGCGCGCTTCCACCGCGGCGAGCTCTGCGCGCTCATCGGACCAAGCGGAAGCGGAAAAACGACCCTGATCCGCGCCGTGGCCGGCATGGACGAGGCGACCGCCGGATCGCTGCGCTGGAACGAGCGCGACCTCGAGGAGGAGGACCTGCCGCCTTCCCAAATCGGCTACGTGCCACAATTCACCATCAGCAACGACGACCTGACCGCGGCGGAAAATGTCCGTTTGGCCCTGCAACTCCGGGTGGGCGGATTGGACAACGACGCGCTGGTCTTGCGGACCAACGAATTGCTCGAGCTGACGGGCCTGGTCTCCGCGGCAAAAACGATGGGCAGACATTTGTCGGGCGGACAACGCCGACGCCTCGCCTTGGCCATGGAGCTGTGCAGCGAGCCCGCGCTTCTGCTCTGCGACGAGGTGACAAGCGGTTTGGACGCGCAGTCGGAAAAGGAGATCCTCGCCCTCCTGCAGCGCATCGCGCGGGAAGGCAACCGGGTCGTTATCGTGGTGACGCACGGACTGGGCGAACTCGCGGCCTTCGACAAAGTCGCCGTCTTGGCGGACGGGCATCTGGCTTACTTCGGGCCGCCGGACACCGCCGCCCACTACTTCCGCGTGGAAAAGCCCGAGGGCATTTTCCAACGGCTCCCGCAGCGCGCCGGCGCCGAGTGGCACGCCTCGTGGCGCAAGCATTCCTCGCATTTCGAAGACGAAGAAAAGTCCGGAGCCGAAGAGGAAAAGAAGGAACCCGCCGACGAAAAAGAGAGTGTCCCGCCCGAAACCGCCGAAAAGACGGACGACCCCTCCGGGACGGGAACCATCCCCTCCCCGCTGCGCCAACTGGCGGTTCTGCTGGCCGTGCGCTGGAAAATTTTCTTCCGGAACCGCGGCGGGTTGGCTTTGCAACTCGGGCTGATCCTCGGCTTCCCCATTGTCGTGGCGATTTTCGCCTCGAGGGGACTGCCGGCCGTTCCGAGCTTGGACGCCGACCTCAGCGGCGACGTGGTGCGCCAACTCGTCGAAGCGCGCACTTTTGCCGAGGGCGCCAGCCGCGCCGGCAGCATGGTCTCAGGACTCGTGCTGCTGCAGGTCATTCTCCTCGGGCTGATGGGCGCGAACAACAGTGCGCGCGAAATCGCCGGCGAGCGCCGCATCTACGAGAAGGAGCGCTTTGCCGGACTGAGCGCGGCGGCCTATGTCGCGTCGAAAGTGGCCTTCCTCGCGGTGATCGTCCTCGTCCAGTCGGCTTGGATGACTTGGTTTGTCCGCACCGTTGCGGATTTTCCCGGCGATGCCGGACAGCAGTTTCTATTTTACCTGCTGGCCAACGCATCGCTCACCGCGGTTTGCCTCGGGATCTCCGCCGCGGCGTCCTCCGCGGACCAGGCGAGCCTGGCCTCGATTTATCTCGTCGGTTTCCAACTTCCTCTCTCCGGCGCGGTGCTGGCCCTTCCGGCGGGGCTGGATGCGGCCTTGCGGCCGTTCATCGCCGCTTATTGGAGCTGGAGCGGAGCGCTGCAAAGCCTGCGCGAGACCCGCTATTACGATGTCTTGGAACTGGTCATACCCACGAACCTCTCGGCCGCTTCCCTTTGCCTTGGGGTGCTGCTCCTGCACATCGGCATCGGCATCTTCGCGGCATGGTTGGGTTGCCTTCGGGCCTCGTGGGATAGATAAGTAAGCGATGGCAAGACGCGCCCGCAGCACACCGAAGGCCGGCCTCATCGTCGGCGCGCTGGCCGCGGTGATTTTCGTCGTCGCGCTCGGGGGCTACTTCCTCGGCGCAACCGGCGCACCTTACCGCACCGCACCGGAGTTTCCGGTCGAGGAATATCTCTCCACCTCGGGTTCGCTGCGCGGAAACAGCTACCGCCTCACCGGCGCGGTGCTCAACTCCATCGCATGGTCGCCGCAATCGGGCCGCCTCATTTCCGTCGAACCGACCGGCTCGGATTCGCCGATCCCCGTCGTCGTCCCGGTCGAACTGGGCGAAGTCAACATCCAGAAAGGGCAGCGCTTCCACTTTCTCGTCGAAGTCCGCGAAAACGGGATACTTTACGCCAAGGATCTGACCAAATCATGAGAACCTACCTCGTCGCGCTCGCCATCATCCTGCCTTGCCCGTTTCTTCTGGCGCAGGGCGACAATGCCGCGGGTGCCGGCGATTCGGCGGCGGCCACGGGAGGAGCCCGCCCGCCGCAGATGAACGAAGGATTCATCGGCCGCGACATCCCCGCGTTCGATCCGGGGAGCGAGGTGGCCTCCTTCGACGGGAAAATCTGGAACATCAACAACAACCGCCTGTTCCGCGCCCGGTTCGAAAAATACCTCAACTCATCCGCGGCCACCGGCGCGTCCGATGTGGCCTATCGCGAGACCATCGACCGGATCCTCGCACTCCTTGCCCCGGGCAATGCCACGCAGAACAACATCGAGGAAGCCTTCAACCTCCTGCCCAAAGCCTCGGATTACCGAGACGACGCCAATCTCTGCCGCACGATGTCCGACGCGATCCATGCGGCGCGCACCAGCTTGAAGACGGTCGATAACCTCAAGCGGGAGAATATGCTTCTGGAGAAGCAGCGCGACACCGCGGAATGGAACAACATGATGGCCGCCCGCACCTCCGCGCTCGATGCGCCGACGGGCAAAAGCGATGCCGCCATCAACGCGCAGCAGGAGAACATCAAGTTCGAACGCGATGCCAAGATGGCCACAGCCAAGAGGAAATTGTCCGACGTGGCCCAGACCATCGAGAACAACAAGCTGCGCATCGCCCTGACCGAGTTGAACACGCGCGGGCATTTGCAGGCGCTGATCATGCAATATTTCGCCACGCGCCGCTTCGAGCACGTGCTCATCGCCAACCGTTTCTACCGCGCCATCTACAAGGACGGGGACAATTCGATCGATGTCTACAAGCGCATGGTCGAATCGCTGCCGGTCAACAAGGATGCAGGCCAAGCCAGGATCAATGCCGAATTCGATCCGAAGATCGCCGCCGCGGGCGGCGCGGCCGACGGCGGAGCGGGCGTCAGAGCCGGGGCCGGAACGGACGGCGCCGACGTCCGCATGAGCAACCGCGCGGGGACGAGCAGCGGCAGCGGAGGTTCGTTCGCCGCCAGCGGGATGAAGCTTGGCTTGGAAAATTTCAGCGTGGAGAGCCTGACCGGCGGCGCGGCGGTCGCCGCGCAGACCGTGAGCAAACTGGTCAGCTCCCTCAGCCAGATCGACAGCCTGGCCAACGAGGCCATCCGCGACATCAACGAGGGCGTCGAAGCCTACAGATTCCTCCTCGAACAGGGCGAGTTGAACAGCGCCACGGAGCGCCTCGCCGAGACCTTCGCCCTCGGCGAATTCATGCCGAGTGTGCGTCTCCTCTCCCGCGAAGACAAACGCAAGGCCCTCAAGTTCACCCAGATGAAGAACGAATTGCTCGCCGCCCTCGAGGTCAACGACCTGACCCGCGCGGAGAAGCTGGTCAACGAAATGACCGGCATGGCCGCGGATTTCGACGCGAGCAAGCCGCTGGCCAAAATCGAAACAGCCAAAACGATCAGCGCCATGCATCTGGCCAAGGCGAAAAATGCAGCCGTGTCGGGCGACCGTTCTGCGATGGAATCCGAACTGCGCGCGGCCACCGAGATCTGGCCGCGCAATCCCGCGCTGGCCGAGGTAGGGCAGAACATTTTCAAGCAAACCGACGTGCAGCAGCAGGCCCTCAACGAACTCGACCAGTTGCTCGAGCAGCAGGATCACCGCGCCATCTACAAACAAAGCGCCAAATTCATCGCCGCGGCCGCGCTTTACCCGGACCGCCAGGAAAAACTCGGGCAGATCCTCGCCCAGATGACCGAGATCGAGACTGCCTTGCAGCGCGCGAGGGAGATTCAGCAACGCGGCGACGCGGCCGGCGCGTGGGAAAGCATCCAGGACGCTGCGGCCAAATATCCCGAGGACACGGAGCTCAACCGGCTGCGCGCGGATCTGGCCAGCGGCGGGGCCGCCACTTTTGTCCGCTCGCTCAACAAAGGCGACGAAATGAAAGCCCGCGGTGACTACGGGGCCGCGTTGGCCTGGTTTCTCGACGCCCACCGGCAATACCCGCCGAGCAAGTTCGCCCAAGAGAAAATCGACGGCGTGGCCGGCATCATCCTCCCCGGATCCGCCCCTGCTTCGCCTTGACCCTTGGCGTGAGGCGGCCGGCGCCCGGGGGGTTGTGCTGCGGGGCGAGCGCGTGTAAGTTCGGCTTATTCGCCGCCACGCGGCGCCCATGCTCACCACAGTGCAGCCCAACGAGTTGACGCCTCCGGAAGACGCTCCAACGCGTTCCAAGGTAGACATTTCCGCCGCCGACCCGCGGCGCGGGGCGCGGGCTATCTTGCGCAACATCGGACGCCAGCCGTGGTTCACCAGCCTCTGTCTTTTCGGGGCGGACGTCTACTTGGTCACCATGGCATATCTGGTCAGCCGCGCCATCCGCGTCAACCAGGCCTTGGAAATGTCACCCGCATATTTGGTGCAGGTCGGCACTTTCTTCCTCTGCATTCTCGTCTCCGTCGCCTTGATTGGCGGATACAAAGCACGGCGCACTTTCCGCCTGCTGCATTTCGCCTCGGAATTCGCCCTCGCCGTTTTTGTCGGCGCGGCGGCCGGCGCGTTTGTCCTCTTCGTCTTTTTCTCGGCGGGCGACTTCTACACCGCGCAGAGCCGCGTGGTGCTGTTTTACACGGCCATCGGCTACGCCGTCCCCGCGCTTGGATTGCGCATGCTGGCCGCGTCCGTCTGGACCCGCCGCGCGCGCCGCGTCCCCTACCTCGCCATCGGCACACCGCGCGAGCTGGAGGACTTCGAGAAATACTGCACGAAGATGGATTTCCACAATCCGGTCGTGCTGGCCGACCTCGATCTGCACGTCGTCGGCGAGTTGATGGACGACCAAGCGCGCGCCCTCAAAGTCTCCCCGCGCACCGTGCTGCAGGAGGCCGCACGCGTCGGCGGAGAACCGCCGACCGACGGCGCAGCGCGCGTCGCCCACGAATTCGAGGGCATCGTCCTGACCGACCCGCCGGAGAGTTATCCGCCTCTCCTCCTCGAGAAACTGGCCCGTCTCCACTTCCTGCGCATTCCCGTCTACAGCGAGGATGCATTTTTCAGCGAAATCTGGCGCAAGGAATCGGTCCACCGCCTTGATCACTCATGGGCCCTGCGGCAGAACTTCCAGTTGGCCCGCCATTCGGCCTACCGTTACCTCAAGACAGCCTCGGATTACGCGCTGGCCGTCCTTGCCTTGCCCATTGCGCTGCCGCTCATGCTTCTTGTCGGCTTGGCCGTGCTGGTCGACAGCGGATTTCCCGTCCTTTACCGCCAGGAACGCGTGGGTCGCGGCGAGGGCAAGTTCACTCTCCTCAAATTCCGCAGCATGCGCGTGCGCAAAGAGGAAGACGATCCTTACACGCGCGAGAATGACAACCGCGTGACGCGTGTCGGGCGCTTCCTCCGTCTCACGCGACTGGACGAGTTGCCGCAGATTTTCAACGTGCTGCGCGGCGAGATGAGCCTTGTCGGACCGCGCGCCGAATGGTCCCGCATCGTGGCAAATTACGAGACGAAAATCCCCAGCTACCACCTGAGGCATCTGGTCAAGCCGGGCATCACCGGCTGGGCCCAAGTCAACTACCGTTACGGCGCGGGTCTCGACGATGCCATCGAGAAACTGCGCTACGATCTCTACTACATCAAAAATTACTCGCTCGTGCTCGACGTCGAGATTCTGCTCAAGACCATCCTCAAGGTCTTTTCCTTCGGCGGCAAATAGCGCGGTCCCGCCGGTCTGAAATCCGGAACTTCCAACTCTTGATAACGAAGGCCAGCCCCGCCTTTCTCCGTGCCCTTCGCGCTCTCTGCGGGTAGCTTTTCGTCTTCCGCGCATGACACTGATTCGCAATCTCTGGCCCTGGGCCGCCGCCGCACTGAGCGGCGTGTTCCTCGTTCTCTGTTTCGCGCCTTTCGACCAGGCATGGCTTGTCTGGATTGCGCTCGCGCCGCTCCTTGCCGCGCTCTGGTTCGGTCCGGTGCATCACAGATATCCCAT
>JAFMJK010000088.1 GCA_017853515.1 Chthoniobacterales bacterium
GATACACGGGGTAGTGACGATTCATCGTCGCCTTCATAGCGTCGAGCAGCGGCTCCTCGGGTTTGAGGGTGAAGATGTCCCGCAGCATCAAGTCCCCGAGGCGCGCGTCGTGCGCATTGAGTAGCAGGTCGCGCATGGTCACAACGCCCGTCAGCTTGCCTTTGTCGTCGGTGACGAAGCAGTAGGTGATGAGACGCTCCCTAGCGATCTCGCGTAACTTCCCGATCGTTTCGCCGACCTTGTCGTCGGGACTGAACACGCCGAAAGGCGGCTCCATGAGCGAGCCGACCGAATCTTGGGGATAAGACGCTTCGAGTCGCCATTGAGCGGCGATTCGGGGGCGCGTTGCGGCAATGATGGCGCGAACCTTCTCAGCCGGCAATCGGGCAAGAATTTCTTGGGCCTTGTTCGGGAGCAAGGACGTCAACACCTTCGAGGCTTCGCCCGGTTGCTGGTCCATGAGCAAAGCCGCCGCCTCGCGCACGCCTGAGGACTCGCATTGCTCTTTGATGTCCTCTCGGGTGTCCATCGCGCCAACGGTTAATTCACTGACTCGAGAGTGTTGGGGGGATATGTGGGCGGTGGGGTAGGTGCCGGCGTCGGCGGCGGTGTCGGTGGCGGCGTTGGCGGCGGGGTCGGTGGCAGGCTCACCGGCACTGCGGCGGGCTGCGTCGGTGGGAGGGCGGATGTTGCTGGAGGGAGCGTTGTGTCTTGGCGAGCGTTCAAACTATTGAGCACGTTGGCCGCGATGTTTGCCGGATTTGCCGGGTCCTTGCCGAGGTTCGGCGGCGCCTCGCCGAGTTCGCCGTCGCGCAGCATTTCCTGCTGCTCGTTGACGGTTTCCATGATCAGTCCCATGGCCTCGAGTTCGCCGTCCTTGATCAGGCGCGAAGTTTTGAGCAGGCGTTTGACATCGACCACGGACGGATTGGGCAGACTGCGCGCATTGGCTGCCACGGCGATCATTTGTCCGGGGCCGACCAACACGGACTCGCCGAGACGGCCGGCGAGAGAAATGCGGACCGTGCCTTCGAGGCAAATGAGCTTTACCGTGCCGGGATTGCCCGGGCTGTATTCCATCATGACCGTTGTGCCGGTGATGGCGGCGGTGACCGGCGCGCTGCGGATGGTGGCGCCGCCCGCGTCTTTGGGCACCTGAAGGAGGATTGCCCCGCTTTCCAAATCCAACGCCCGCGTGCCGCGGTCGAAGCTGAAGACGGTGTTCTCGCCAAGGCGCGCGAGGGTCTGGTCCGGGAAGGTGAGTTGGGCGCGCGACTCCTCTCCGGTGCGGACGTCGGAATTGCCGCGCACGATCTCGCCCACCGCGGCGGGCTTCGGCGAGGAACCGGGAGGGATGACCTCCACACTGCGGACAACGCGCGTCACGGTGGCCTCGTTGAGATTGGCCGCGCTCGCGCCGACCGCCAGCGCAAAGACCATGAATGGGACGAGCAGTGTTTTCATCGCGCGGTCAGAATCTGATCATGGCCGAGACCCCGGCCCCGGTGTTGAGCACGTTGTAGGTGTAAAAATTTTCGTTCGAATCGTTGAAAGACGCGGAGACCGAGGCGTTCAAGCTGAACCACGGGGTGAAATTGTAGGAGAGCCCCGCGCTGAGAATCTGGTTCCAATCACGCCGGTCGATGTCGAGGAACGGGAAATAGGCGATCTGGTAAAACAGGTTGGCCTGCAGCCTGCGCGTGAGGTTCGCCTGGTAGCCGGCAAGAAGGGCGAAGCGGTTGCGCAAGGCGTAATCGGGCCAGCCGTCGAGGTTCAGGTCGGTCTGCAGGCCCACGGTGGCGGAGTGCGCGCGGCTGAAGACGAAGGGCTTTTGCAGTCCGAGCCGGATGGTCTGCTGATAAAAGACCGAATTGCTCGAGGAGGCATCGGTCAACAAATTGTAGTTGTAGCGCGCGAAAGCCGAGAGATCGCCGGCATCCCGGAACACGTAGACCAGTCCGCCGCCCACATCCAAGCTGTTGAAGCTCAAGTTGGAAAAGTCCGCGTAACGGTAGAGTTGCTGCAGCGCGGAAACTTCACCGTAGAGATTGCCCGCGATGCGCGGCATCCAGCTGCCCCCGAATTGCAGCGCGGTGAACCAGTCGCCCTGCGTGCCGCCATTGGTCAACGCCGCATTGCTCGTATAGAATTCCGTGGCGTTGGCGAAGAGCGTGAACGATTTGTAGCGCGTGTCGGGCACGAGCAGGCGCTGCTCGCCGAGGTCTTGGTCGGCGGGGCTGGGGGGCGCGTAACCCGGTTCCGGCGAAAAAGCCTGACCGGTGATGGCGGTGACCATGTTGCGCCGGGCGACATCGGCGTCGGTTGAAACGGAAACGGCCGGGGATTGCGCCAAAAGCGCCCCGACAGGGAGCAGCATTGAACCGGCGAGGAGGGTCGAACGGAAGTGCATGGAAGATCGGGCTTTGAGCTGAGGGACGAAAACCCTAATTATACAGCAACGTTTTGATGCCAAGGAAAATCCTGAAAATTCCGCCTGAAAACACCGGCTGGCACCGGGCCTTGGATCAAGCCCGCGGCCGGCCCGCCCGCCTCCTCGGTATCTGCGGCTTCTGGGGCGTTTTATTCGCGCTCCTCGGTTCACTTGTGCCGCTCGCGCCGCTCGAACTCGCCGAGTTCGCCCTGCAGGACACCGTCGTCCGCCACGGCCTCAAGAATCCGTGCCCAGCCGACCTCATCTTCCTCGCCCTCGACGAGTCATCGCTCGATCTCAGCCAACTCGAACCGGATGAGATTGCCGCCTCGCGGCCGCTAACGCTCATGCAGCAGGAGTTCCCGTGGTCGCGTGCCGTGTATGCCGAGGTGATCGAAAAAGTCCTCGGAGCGGGGGCAAAGGCGATCGTTCTCGATATACTTTTTCCTTCCCCGGGCGACGGTGACGACGAGCTGAGGGCGGCGTTGCATCGCCACGCGGCGCGCGCGGTCATCGCTTCGCTTTACGAAAACACGGACACCGCAAAGTCGCTTGCCGCCCAGTATCGCGCGCCTTCGGAGACTGTTCTGCCGGCGGATCGTCCCGGAGGGGTGATCGGCTACGCCAGCTTCTGGCCGGAGCCGGACAGTGTGGTGCGCGGTGCCCATTACCGCGTCTCCGATGCTTTGCTTTTGGGCGAAATGAATCTCGCCAAGCGGCAATTGCGCGGGCGCAAAAGCGGACACGTCGGCGAACGGAGGGAATCTCTCGCCGCAGTCGCCCTGCGCAAAGCGGGGTCTGAGGCGCGTGTGCCCGACGCGGGATTGATCCGTTTTTGCGAGCCCGGATCCTTTCCTGTCGTTCCGCTTTACTCGATTTTTGTGCCGGATCTTTGGCGCGCGAATCTGCAGGATGGCGCGGTCTTTCGCGACAAGATCGTTTTGCTTGGTCCGACGGCGGGACGCTTCCGCGATTTTTTCCGCACGCCGATCGGGACGCGGCCCGGACCGGAGATCCACCTGCACGCCATCGCCGCCGCGGCGGCGGGAGCATTCTACACCCGCGCGAGTCCCGCTGCCGTCGCGGCAACCTGCCTGGCCATGGCTCTGCTCGCATGGGTGGTAAATCTCCGACTCAAGCGTCCGTTGCGTGCACTCGGTTTCCTTGCGCTGGTCCTTCTCGCCTACGCGGGCGGCGCATTGGTCTTGTACAACCGCGCCGATTTTATCCCCGGCCTGCTTTATCCGGCGCTTTCCTTGGCCTTGGCCGGACTCACTGCCTTCGGCTACGACTTCTCGCTCGAGCGGCGGGAGAAAGCTCGCGTGCGCCGCAGTCTCGAGCGCTACGTTTCGCGCGATGTGGTGCGGGAGCTGCTCGACAACGAGAGCGGATTGCTCGGCCAACTCGGCGGCGTGCGCAAAGATGTCGCCGTGCTTTTTTCCGACGTGCGCGGCTTCACCGCGCTGAGCGAGCGCGCCGAGCCCGAGGCGGTTGTCGCCCAACTCAACGAATACCTAGCCGCAATGGTCGGCATCGTTTTTCGCCATCAGGGCACGCTGGACAAATTCATCGGCGACGCGGTCATGGCGGTGTGGGGCACCGTGACCACCGACGGTCCGCGCGGCGACTGCCTGCGCGCGGTGCGCGCCGCGCTGGCTATGCTCGAGACGGTCGAGACCATGCGCCGCCGCTGGAAGACCGAAGCCCGCGCCGAGTTGGAGCTGGGCATCGGCCTCAACTTCGGCCCCGCCATCTTCGGCAACATCGGCTCTGAAGAAAAAATGGAGCCCACCGTCATCGGCGATGCGGTGAACCTGGCCTCGCGGCTCGAAGGCGCGACCAAAAAATACGGCGTTCCACTCGTGCTCAGCGGGAGTATCGCCGAGCAGGTGCGCGGCGAGATTCCGCTGGTCAGGCTAGACATTGTCCGGGTCAAGGGCCGCTCCGCACCTGTGGAAATTTTTACCGTTCCGCTCGATGCCGACGCGCGTCCCTTCTCGCCTTCGTGGCTTGCCAGTCACGAGGAGGGGTGGAACCACTACCGCGCAGCCCGCTTTGCCGAGGCGGGCGATTGCTTTGCGCAGGTTCCCGACGCGGATCTGCACTTCGCTTCCGCAATGTTGGCACGGTGTCGCGAGTTTGCCGCACGGGCGCCAAGCCCGGGCTGGGAGCCGGTGCACAATTTGGACAGCAAGTAGCCCGTTTTTCCTTGTCGACAGCCGGAGCGTCGCCGGTGAATGAATGGACGGATGGATCTCGCCGCACTCTTTGCCGACGCGCTTACTTTCAACTCGCTGGCCACGCTGGCCCTTCTCATTGGATTGGAGTTGGTTCTCGGCATCGACAACGTCTTGGTCATTTCCATCGTCGTCTCGCGCTTGCCCGAGCACCAGCGCGACAGTGCGCGGAAACTGGGCTTGTTCATCGCGCTGGCCGCACGTCTCGCTTTCGTCGCGGGTGCTTATTGGCTGGTGCACCTCACCGATCCGATCGTCCCCGGTGTTCCGTTCTCCTGGCGTGATGTCGTGCTCATCGCCGGCGGACTGTTCCTGCTCTGGAAGGCGGTCAAGGAAATCCATCACGTGGTCGAGTTGAAGGACGAGCATGCCGGCGGCCACGTGGCCAATGCGTTCGGCGCGGCCATTGTGCAAATCGTGCTCCTCGACATGGTCTTCTCGCTTGATTCGGTCATCACAGCCGTCGGTCTCACTCCGAATCTGCTCATCATCGCCTTCGCCGTGATCGCTTCCTTTGCCGTGATCCTCGCCTACGCCAAAGCGATCGGCGATTTCATCATCCGCCGCCCGGCTTTGAAGATTCTGGCCTTGGCCTTTCTTGTCACCATCGGCGTGACCATTTTCCTCGAGGGAATGCACCAGCACGTGGCCAAGGCCTACATCTACCTGCCGATGGGATTCGCTCTGGTGGTCGAACTGCTCCAGATGCGCCACGACTCCAACCGCCGTCGCCAAGCCGGCTCGGCGCCGCAGCACTGAACCCGGTCAGAAGAACTGGCTGAAGGGCCCGCTTTTCTTCAGCTCGTCGAGCGTGACCGATTTATCGGGGAAATCGATGGTCTGCTCCCTGCCGTAACTGGCGTTGATCTCGCCGCGCAATGACAACGAGAGCGGCACCTGCGTGCCCTCGCTCAATTTTGTCTCGATGACGATTTTGCGCGGCAGGGTGTCTTTCGTTCCGACCCACACTTTCGTTTCGCCGTCGGTGCAGGTGAGCGTGTCGACGGCGCTGCTCACGTCGCGCAAATCCTTCCCGGTGGCGAGACTTTGCATCATGCCCACGATCGCCATGTTTTCGTCCGCCGCCGTCTCCTTGATCACGCGCCGCAATTCCTTGCTCAGCCATTGCCCGTTCAACACGTAGCGGTGGATCTCGGTCGGGGTGCCGTCGATGTCCTCGCCCTTTTCCTTGCCGACAAAGCGCAGTTCCTTGCTGTCTCCGAACACCTGGTCGGTCGGCCGGAAGAGCAGCGCCCACGCCGCCTGCGTTTCGCTCGTTCCCGTCGGACCGGCCGGGATGCGCACCCACGGGTTGGCCGCGATTTGCGGCCCGGCCAGTGCGCCGACGATGGCCATGAGCGGATCGTCTCCTCCGGCCGTGAACGGCGTGCGGTCGAGGTGGAAGAAAACATTCTCCTCGGCGAAACGAAGATCGGCGCCGCCGAGGAATTTCCCGCCCGCCGCGATCGACATGAGCGCCGCGGCGATGAAACGTCCGTCGGTCGCGGGAGACACATTCTTGAGCGCCTTGCCGGCTTTGCCTTTGAGGTCCAAGTCCAGCTTCATGCTGGCCTTCGGCGCGGCCAGATCGGCCGTGTCGAGTGCTCCGCGGAATTGCACGAGTTCGAGCGTGCGGTCCGATCCCTCGAGTTGTCCCTTGATTGCGCCTTCGAATGTGACGTGTTTGACCAGCGCGCGAACCGCTTGCGCCGCGGCAAAGTGGCGGTAAGCAAAAAAGCCGCCGACCAGAACGATCAGGCCCAGTCCCGCCGCGAGCCAAGGCAGCAAGGATTTGCTTGGTGGCGATACAGTCGCGGCCGCCGGCTCTGCTTGGTCCGGGGGTGACGCCGCGCTCATCACCTCGGCGATCACTTTCTCCTCCCACTTTTGTCCGCGCAAATGGGTTTCGATCTCGGCGCGGGTGGCGCCTTCAGCCAGGCGCTTGCGCGCGAATTCAACCAGTTGCGGATGGTTCATGGGCGGTAGCCTTAGCTGTCGTCAAGCGCGGGCGCGAGACGATTTCGCAAACCGGCCTCGGAAGGAACTTGATCTGCCGGCTATAGAGCCGATCTTTTCCTTCCATGAACGCCAAGACGGCAACTTTCGCTCTCCTCGGACTGGCTGCTCTTTTGCTCGGGCTGCTCCTCCTGCCGGCGGGCGCCCCCGAGAACGCACCGTCCATTGCGTCCGCCGGAGAAGCGGCGACCGAGAAAAGCCGCTCGCCATCGGATGGTTCTGCGCCCGGCCTGCCGGAGCCGGTGAGCAAAAGAGGAAGTTTGCCGCCGAGCGGGAGCAAAACCGCCGTCGGCGCTGCCGCCTCCGAGGGAGCCGCGGGCAGCGGCCGTCAACGCGAGTTGCGATTGGCCCGGCTTGCCGCGCGGCTCGCCGCCCTCCCTCCGGATCAGGCGCTGGCCCAAATCGCCGCGCTTCCCGATCAGGAATCGCGCGACATCGCCATGCTCGAGCTGCTCTCCGAATGGACCGGCGCGAGCTCTTTGGAAATCATTCGCAGCGGCGATGTCTGGCGCTTCGGGGCGGGGGGCGCGCTGGCCGTTCATTTGTTGGAGAGCGGCAAAATCACGCCGGAGCAGGCCGCGGCCATGTCGCGCCAGAACACCGACGGCAACCGGCGCGGCGAATTGTATGCCCGCATCGGCGCGCAGCTTGCCGCCACCGATCCTGCCGCGGCTGTCGCCATGGGCAACGACCTCGAAGGGTGGGGACGCCGGCGTTTTCTAGAGAGCTTGGCCGGCAGGTGGTCGGCGAATTCGCCCGAAGAAGCAAAACGCTGGATCTCATCCGTTGCCGATCCGGATACGCGCGACGGCTTGTTGGCGGGACTGCTCGAAACCGAAACGCGCCGGAACCCCGCCGCCGCCGCGGCGATGCTGGCTGCCCTGCCCATGTCCGATGCGTCGTCCGGCGCGCGCGCCGTCTCGCGCATCGCTTCGGAGTGGGCCTCAAAAGACACCATCGCCGCCATGCAGTGGTCGTCAACCTTGACCGATCAGGTCCAGCGCAGTGCCGCCGAACAGGGCATACGCGGTGCCGCGCCGGTCGGTGTCGGGGCCATGCTCACGCGCGGTGCGGAAGGCCTGCCTGTTGTCGGTAATGTGGTTCCCGGCAGTCCCGCCGCTGCGAGTGGCGCGCTTCAATCGGGCGACACCGTGGTCGCCGTGACCGACGCGAGCGGGGCCTGGGTCGACGCGGGAAAAGTTTCCCAGCGCGAGTTGATCGGAATGGTCCGCGGACAGCCCAACACGCAAGTGTCGCTGCAAGTGCGTTCGGCCGGATCCTCCGCGACCCGCGTTGTCACGCTCGGGCGACAGCAGATCATTTTCCGTCCCCAGTAATCCCGATAAGCCCCGCAGATCGTGAAGAAGCTCGTTATTCTTTTCGTCCTTTCGCTGGCCGCCGCCGCCCCGGCCATGGAGAAGCCGGCCGCGCACACCAAGGGAGCGCCGACCGGCAAATCCACCGGTCC
>JAFMJK010000089.1 GCA_017853515.1 Chthoniobacterales bacterium
GAGCCGCTGCTCGACGCTATGAAGGCGACGATGAATCGTCACTACCCCGTGTATCCAGTCTGCCGCGAGGGCGAGTTGGTCGGCCTCGTGCGGGGACAGGCTCTGGCCGAAGCGCAGGCCTTCGAACTTTCTGCGCAGGCGGGCTCGATGGTCGGCGTGGAAAAAGAAGAGCGTTTGGCCACGCCGGTTTTGCGGAGCTTTTTATTCCGTCATCCATGGTTGCAACTCAACCTGCTCACTGCGTTCATCGCCGCCGCGGTTGTCGGGCTGTTCGAGAATACGCTGCAGCAGATTGTTCTTCTGGCAGTTTTTCTTCCCGTCTTGGCGGGACAATCGGGCAACACGGGTTGCCAAGCACTGGCTGTCACGCTGCGCGCCATGACCTTGGGAGAACTCAAACAAGGCAAGGAATGGAAAGCACTAGCCAAGGAAGCCTGCCTCGGCCTGGCCAACGGCGCTCTCGTCGGTCTCACCGCGGGTGCGGGCATGGTCGTCTACGCGCACATGATGAAAAGCCCGGTGCCCTGGAAGCTCGGCGGCATCGTTTTCCTCGCCATGATCGGCAGCTGCGTGGTGAGCGGGGCCTGCGGCGCGCTGGTGCCGACCATCCTGCGTCGCCTCGGCGCCGATCCCGCCACAGCCTCGAGCATCTTCCTCACCACAGCGACGGACGTGGTCAGCATGGGTCTGTTCCTCGGCCTCGCCACCTGGCTGATTCTCTGACCTAATCGGCAGCGCGACCATGGCAGCCGACGAGAATGTAAATCTGCAGGAGTCCCGCGAGGCCCTGCTCTACGAGGTCCTCGACAAAGAACTCGGAGGACTCCACGAAGAGGCCCGGGCCCATCTGCGCTCCGCTGTCCGATGGACTCAGCTGTCCGCCGGCGAAACGCTTTTTCGCGAAGGTGACGAGGCGGACTCGATGTATGTGGTGGTGAGCGGACGCCTGCGCGCCTCGCGCGAGGAGGACGGGCGCACCATAGTGGTGGGCGAGATTGCCCGGGGAGAAACCGTCGGGGAAATGGCGCTCCTCACCGGCGGCAAGCGCTCCGCAACAATCGAAGCCATGCGTGATTGCGTCCTCGCCGGCTTGGATAGCCCGGCGTTCGCACAGCTCGCACGGCTCAGTCCGGAGTCGGTCTTGCACGTGGCACGCGTGCAATTCGACCGCATCCAGCGCGCCAATCGTCCGCGCAGTTCGGATCGCATGCGTCTTTCCGTTGCCGTTCTGGGCGCCGGCCCCGGTTGCGACGCGTTCACCTTCGCCCAGCGGTTGGAGAAAGAAATCGCCCGGCGCGGCCGGACGGTCTTGGCGGAGAGCGGGAACGCGCCGGACGGACCCGACCGCGACCGCAAATCGCGCCTTGCCCTGTGGCTCAACGAACTCGAGGCGTCCGCCCAATTTCTTGTCATGCCCTGCGACAGCACGGATGAAGTGTGGGCGGAACAATGTCTGCGCAGCGCGGATCTCGTGCTTGTTCTCGCCCGCCCCGGTAAGCCACCGCTTTTGCCGGACGGACGGATTCCCCGCGGCGTGAAGCGCACGCTCGTGGTGCTGCACCGCGACGGTTCCGCCGCGCCTTCGGGCACGGCAAAGGCCGTCGCCGCGTGCCAAGCATCATCCCACTTCCATCTGCGGGAGAATTCCCCGGGCGATTTCGCGCGCCTCGGCAGGTTGCTCACCGGCCGGGCCGTGGGCATTTCCTTCGCCGGGGGTGGAGCGCGGTCGTTCTGCCATCTGGGTGTCATGCGGGCGCTGGCCGAGCATGGTATTCCCCTCGACATCGCGACAGGCACGAGTCTGGGCGCCATCGTGGCCTCGGGCATCGCGCTCGACCTCGACCTGGAGGACTTGATGCAGCGCTTTCGTGTCATGGTTCAAGTCAACCCGACGAAGCGCGACTATTTGCTCATACCCCGCACGTCGCTGCTCTCGGGCCGGAAGCTGGACCGTCTCCTCCCGCACCTTCTTCCCGACACGGACATCGAGGATTGCTGGAAGGATTTTGCCTGCGTCTCCGCGAATATCACCAACCCGGGAGCGCATCTGCACCACGAGGGGAAGCTATTGCGCGCGCTGCGTGCCACCGTTTCCATCCCGGGCGTGTTCCCTCCCGTGGCAACGGAGAACGGCGAACTCCTCGTCGACGGCGGCGTCGTCAACAACTTGCCGGCCGATGTGGCCCGCGATCTCGGCGCCGGACGCCTGATTGCCTGCGACCAGGGTGGGACGACCTCGGGCAAGGCGGACAAGCCCAACGCCATGGGCATCATCATGCGCTCGGTCATTCTGCACAGCCGCATCAGCGGGCGCGCGTGGAAGACGGCGGCGGACCTTTATTTCGAATCCCCGGTCTCCGACATCAGTCTGCTCGAGTGGGAGCGTTTCGATCTGGCCGTGAAACGCGGCTATGACAACGCGAGGAAAATCCTCGAGGACGTCGATCCTGCCGACTGGCAGTGACTCAGAGGTTGCCGTCGAAAAACCCGGCCACCGTCTCGGCCGTTTTCTGCCACCACGGACGCCGCGACCACTCCTCCGGATGGATCTCGCGCGCGCCGCGCAAGTCCTCCTCGAACATCCCGCCCATACGTGCCCCGGTGGCCGCATCGGCCACGAGGAGGTTGAGTTCGAAGTTCCGGGTCATGGACAACGGATCGAGGTTGCTCGAACCGACAAGCACGATGGCCTCGTCGGCCACCGCGGTTTTGGCATGGACCATGGCCCCGCGCCATTCGTGAATCTGCGCGCCAGAAGCGAGCAAGCGGGCATAGAGCCGCCGCGCGGAGGCGGCGGCCACGGGATGGTTGTTGTTTCCGGGCAGGAGGAAACGGACGCGCACTCCGCGTCGCGCCGCGGATTCGAACGCCGCGACCACCGGCTCCGGCGTGACAAGATAGGCGTCCGTTATGTCGAGGCTGCGCGAGGCGTGGTCGGCCAGCCAGATATAGGCCTCTCCCACGCGGTGCGCCCCGGGCAAATCAGCGGCGACCATGCCGCAAGGGCACGGAACCGGCGGCGATGACGAGAAATCGGGCAACTCGAACGCGCCGCCCGCCGCCCGCGCCCACATCGCATCGAAAGCGACCGCAACCTGCACGACAACCGGACCGCGCACCAAAAGCGCCGTGTCGCGCCAGTTGCGTCCGCCCCACGCGTGCGCCGCCCAATTGTCGCTGATGCAGAGTCCGCCAACCACCGCCGCCTTTCCGTCGACCACCAAAGTTTTGCGATGATCCCGGTGGCGCAAACGGGGCCAAGTCCACGGCGCCAGCAAAGAGACCGGACGGAACGCGCGTGCCGTGACGTCCTCCGCTTCAAGCGCACGAGCGATCGATCCGCCCTTTACCATCATGGTGCCCACCGGATCGTAGATGACCCGGACTTCCACCCCCCGCCGCTTGGCATCCCCGAGAGCCGCCGCGAATTTGCGGCCCGTGGCATCGCCGGCGAAAATGAAATTTTCGAAACAGACCGTGCTTTGCGCCGACGCGATGAGGTCGAGCATGGCAGGAAATGCCTGTTGGCCGTCGCGCAAGACCTCGGTCTCGGTCACCTCCATGGACGGAGCGCGGACGATGCGGGAAAGTTCCCCGACACTTTCCGGCCGGAGAAGGTCGGATTGGGCGGACATGCGGCGAGCATAGGAGCCGTGCGGAATTTGGCCAGCCATCCTCCTTTCGCGGTTTGCCAAAAAACGCGCAGCCGCTAGTCTTAGCCGGACATGCCGCACCGCGCCCTTTATCTGCCCGTCGCCATGTTCATCCTGTGCACGGCTTCCCTGTCGCAGGGGGCGGTGGCACCGGCGGCCAGCATGGTGCGCATCGAGGTCACTTCGCAGCAACCGGACTACACCAGTCCCTGGAGTCCCGGCAGCATCGGGGCAGGCGTGGGCGCCGGCTTCGTCATCAGCGGGAACCGCATCATGACCAATGCGCACGTCGTGAGCAACGGCACCTTCATTTCCGTGCTCAAAGAAGGCGACCCGAACCCGTGGGAAGCGCGCGTCCTGCATGTCGCCCACGACTGCGATCTCGCTATTCTCGAGGTTTACGACGCGTCCTTTTTCGAGGGCACCAAACCGCTCGAGTTCGGCGGCGTACCCGCCCTCGAGTCGGAAGTCAGCGTCTACGGGTACCCCATCGGCGGCGACCGTCTTTCGGTGACGCGCGGCATCGTGTCGCGCATCGACTTCCAGCCCTACAGCCATTCGGCGGTGGACAGCCATCTCGCCATCCAGATCGACGCGGCGATCAATCCGGGAAACAGCGGCGGCCCCGTCATGCAGGACGGCAAGGTGGTCGGTGTCGCCTTCCAGGGGTTCCGCGGTGATGTCGCGCAAAACGTCGGCTACATGATCCCCACTCCCGTGGCGAAGCGCTTTCTCAAAGACGTGGAGGACGGGTCCTACGACCGGTATATGGATTTGGCCGCCACCTATTTCCCGCTGCTCAATCCCGCCCAACGCTCGGCCCTCGGCCTGACCGACGAAAACGGCGGAGTCCTCGTCGGAAGTGTTTTCGACGGCGGCGCCTCGCAGGGCAAATTGCAACCCGGCGACGTTATCCTCTCCGTGGACGGCACGAAGGTTTTCGCCGACGGGAAAATCGACATGGACGGGGAACGCGTGGAGATGGCCGAAATTTTCGAGGGAAAATTCAAAGGCGACAAAACCGAACTCGAGATCCTGCGCGACGGCAAACCGGAGAAGGTCACCCTGGAAATGACCCGCCCTTGGCCTTTCGAAATGCAGGCCAAGGGCTATGACAAACGCCCCCGCTATGTCGTGGTCGGGGGGCTCGTCTTCCAACCTCTCGACCGCAACTTCCTCGAGACGCGCAAAGAAGTGCGTCCCCGCATGCGCTACTTTTTCGACAACTACGTATCCGATCACATTTACCGCGGACACCCCGAGGTCATCGTCCTGAGCGACGTGCTGCGCGATCCGGTCAACACCTACGCGCGTCCCTTCGCGGACAACATCGTGTCGAAAATCAACGGCAAGGAGGTGCGCACGCTGCAGGATGTCGCCGCGGCCTTCGCCGAGGAGGGCCAGTTCCACGTGGTCGAACTGCTGGGCGAAGGACGCCCCATTGTTCTCGACCGCGCCGCGCTGCCCGAGGCCGAGGAGCGAATCCGCCAGCGCTACGGCGTGACCAACCCGCAAAATCTCTGATCGACCCATGACCGCTTTCCTCCGCCTCGTTCTCGCCATCGCCCTGTGCGGCTTAACGCCCGCGCATGCCATGGAGAGCATGCGAGGAATCCTCGATGCCGTGCGGGCGACCCCGACACCGGCGGCGGCGCCACCGGAGGCGACGGCGACCAATGTCGCTGCGGCAGCCACACCTGTCGCCACACCGACGCCCGAGCCAACCGTCGAGCCCCCTCGCCCGAGCAAAGGCCAGCAACCGCCCGTGGTCCGCGTCAACGTCGCCGCGCAAGCGCCCAACTTCATGCAGCCATGGCGCAAAAACCCGCGCACCATACGGCAGGGCCTCGGCGTTGTGCTCATGGACGGCCGCATTCTCGTGACAGCCGAATTGGTGGCGGACCACATCGACGTGGAATTGGAAAAACCGGACACCGCGCTCAAAGCAGCGGCACAGGTGGAAGTGGTCGACTATGACGCGAACCTCGCTCTCCTCGCCGCACCTTCCGCGGACTTCCTGCAAAGCATTCCCGGAGCGCGCCTCGACGAATCGGTCTCGGTCGGCGATCGCGTCGAGGTGATGCAACTCGAACCGAACGGCAGACCGGTCACCACACCGGCCACCGTGACCACGATCGAAGTCGGGCCCTACCCGGTCGACGAAAACGCTTTCCTCGTCTTCAAGCTGAGCGTGCCGCTGCAAACCCGCGAAAACAGTTTCACCATCCCCGCACTGAAGGACGGGCGTCTCGTCGGCCTTGTCATGCGCTACAGCCCCGCCACGCAGACCGCCGACCTCGTCCCCGCTCCGGTCATCGCCCAGTTCCTGCGCGCCGCAGCCAAGCAGCCCTACGCCGGTTTCCCCCGGGCCGGTCTCACTTTCTCCGACACGCGCGATCCGCAACTGCGCCGCTTTGCCAGCCTCCCCGAGGGCACCGGCGGGGCTTATGTCACCAAGGTTCTCCCGGGCTCTCCAGCCGACGCGGCCGGCGTCAAAGCGGGAGATGTCCTGCTCAGCGTGGACGGCCGTGCGATTGACCAAGACGGCAATTATGAGGATGAGCGCTTCGGTAAGATCTCGCTCGCGCACTACGTGTCTACCGCACTGCAAGCCGGGCAGAAAATTCCCATCGTGGTCTGGCGCGACGGGGCAGAGGTGACGCTCGAGGGCACGCTCGCTCCGCGCGACCGCTCGCGCATGATCAGCCAGCCCTACATCTTCGACCGCGACCCCGATTACGTCGTGGTCGGCGGCGTCGTCTTCTCCGAACTCTCGCGGCAGTTCCTGCGCGAATTCGGACGCGGTTGGCAGGAAGACGCGCCGCTCAAGCTTCTTTACCTCGACCGATTCCAGAGCGAATTGCCGCCGGACCGCGGCCGCATCGTCTTCATCAGCGGCGTGCTGAGCAGCCCGAACAATATAGGTTACGAGGGACTCGGTTTCGAGGTCGTCGAGGAAATCAACGGCAAGCCGATCCGCAGTCTCGCCGATGTCGCCGCGGCGGTCGACAACCCCGAAGGACCGTATCACCGCATCCGTCTGGCCGAAGACCCCGGTCTGCTCGTGCTCGATGTGGACGGCTCCAAAGCCGACGAGGAGCGCATCAAACAACAATACGGCCTCGAATCCCTGCGGCACCTCGAGTCGCAGGACTAAGCGCGCCCGGCGCAGGAATCTCATGTCATCAAACGTCCGCGTCCGCTTCGCACCCTCGCCAACCGGCTTTCTTCATGTCGGCGGGGCCCGCACCGCCCTCTTCAACTGGCTCCATGCCCGCCATACCGGCGGCACTTTCGTCCTGCGCATCGAGGATACCGACCGCGAGCGTCACAACGAGGAAGCGGTGCGCGGCATTTACGACGGACTTCGCTGGCTCGGGCTCGAATGGGACGAGGGCGCGCAGAAAGGCGGGGACTACGGCCCCTACTACCAGAGCGAGCGCGGCCCGGTCTACGAGCGGTATCTGAAAATCCTGCAGGACAAGGGCATGATCTACGAGGACGCCGGTGCGCTGCGCTTCCGCTCGCCGCGCGAGACCGTCACGGTGCACGACGAAGTCTGCGGCTCCATCCCGTTCGATCTGTCCAACCCCGGAACGCACCCCGACATGACCGTGCGCCGCCCCGACGGCTCGTGGATTTTTCATTTCGTCAACGTGGTCGACGACATCGAGATGAAGATCACCGACGTGATCCGCGGCGAGGACCATCTCTCCAACACTCCGAAGCACATCGAGCTGTACAAAGCCTTCGGAGTCGAACCTCCGCGCTTCGCCCATATCCCGCTCATCCTCAATCCGGACGGCAGCAAAATGAGCAAGCGCGACAAGGGCGCCAGTGTGCAGGACTACATCGCGCAAGGCTACGCTCCGGAGGCGGTGCGGAACTACCTCTGCCTCCTCGGTTGGTCGCCCAAAGACAACCGCGAAATCCTTCCCATCGAGGAAATCGTGAAGCTCTTCGAGTTGAAGAACATCAACCGCCGCAGCGCCGGCTTCGACCTGGACAAATGCTTTTGGATGAACGGCCAATACCTCATCCAAATGCCTCTCGAACGCTTCGCCGACCTCAGTCTGCCGTTCATCGACAAGGCTGGTATCAGCTACGGGTCGCGGGACGCGCTGCTCCCAGCGCTCGGCTTGGTGAAGGAGAAGGTCAAACACCTCACCGACATCCCCTCGTGGATCGAATTTTTCTTCAACGACGACTACGCCTTCGACGAAGCCTCGGTCGACAAGGCCCTCCGCGCCGACGGCGCCCTCGAACGCCTCCACGTCCTCGGTGACCGCCTCACCCGCGTCGAGCCCTGGACCGCCGAAAACATCGAAGCCGCCTTCAAAGACCTCGCCACCACGCTCGGCATCAAAACCGCCGCCCTCGTCCACCCCGCGAGAGTGGCCGCGACCGGCCGCAGTGTCGGCCCGAGTTTGTACCATCTCCTCGAGCTCCTCGGCCGCGACCGCGTCCTCGCGCGCTTCGCCCGCACCCGCGAG
>JAFMJK010000090.1 GCA_017853515.1 Chthoniobacterales bacterium
TGTGACGGGCATGTCACATCGGTAACAAACGTGACGCAAATCAAGCAGAAGAACTTGTATTGGAATTATTGATCCCGCTGCATTGCAGAAGGTCGCCTCAGCCGGCCGGGAGGAACTCGATGGTGGTGAACTTGTTCATGTCTTCCACATCGGCATGCAATTCGCCGTCCTCCACGGTGAACGGACCGCTTTCCTTGACCCGCACGTTCACATCGCGTCCGTTGCGCCGGCTGATGTCTTTGGTCGTCACACGCACGCGGTAGGATGATCCCTCGGGGAACCCCTCGCCGCGGAAATTTTTGCGCGAGGAGCGGTTGTTGTATTGGCGACCTTTCTGCACGGTCGAGGGAATCGCCACCTTGGCCCACGATTTGCCGGTGGCCGCGGATGCGTAGACCAGCACGGTGAACTTGCCGCGCGTGCGGTTCCACGAGGAGATCTTGTAGCTTTCGCGGCCGCCGAAGGCCGGACTCCACACGGTAATATTGTTGCCCTCCTCGCCGGCCAGGGCATGGCGCACGACTTCGTCGGAGCCACCGGCGATCTGCGCAAACCAGCGCCAGATGTAGTAATGCAGATGGTTCGGGTCCCCGGGGTTGGCGTAATCGCGCGCGGTGAACGAATCAGGCATGTCGATGACTTCAAAGTCGTCATCGCCGCCCTCGAGAGCGATTCGAGCCGTGACAATGCCGGGGCCGCCGTCGGCAGCCGGGATGACTTTGCCCGGGGCGAGTCTGCGGACGCGCCCGTTGTAGTCGCGGCGCTTGGTCAGCCCCATGGACCAACTGCTCGAGTTGTCCGACCACGGGAGGTTCATCGTGTTCATGCCGCGCTGCAGGCACTGTCCCATGAGCGTGAGGGTTTTGTCGTAGGCGTCCTGCTCGTTGATCCGTCCGTCGCCGTTGGCATCGGGAGCGTATTGCGAGTCGTCCCACACGACCCACGATTCGGCGGCGCGGATTTTTTTGGACCGGTATCCGGCGGCGTCGAGCTTGCGGCGGACAAGGTCGTATTGGTCCCAGGTCGAGCTGACGAGTTTGCCGTCCATCATGCCGTAGCCGTTGAAGTGGTCGGAGACATTGATGTTGAGCGCGTCGAAGAGGCTCATCAACGAGGGGCTGCGGATGATGCGGCGGTAGTAGTCCACCATAGCCTCGGCTCCCTTGCCGCGCAGGCCCTTGAGCTCGTCGCATGCCTCGCAGGGGGACGTGCCGCCCGAAGAGAGGAGCACGGGTGTTGCCGGCGATTTGCGGTAGACGGAGCGGATGGCGCGGCCGCCCTTGCCGAGGATTTCGCGAAGGACAAAATCGATGTCCCCGTCCTCTATGAGGCTTTGGAGGTTGCCCTCGTGGTAAAGTTGGTAGGACTGGACTCGCCCTTTGAAATGCGTGGCGATGCGCTTGGCGAAACGGGCAAATTCCCCCCGCCGCGGCTTCCATGCCCCCTTCTGGCCCGACTCCGACGCCCAGGCCGGGCAATGGAAAAAGACAAACTCGACTTTTTTGCCTTCCCGCACGCAGGCGTCGACAGCCTTGTCGATCGTGCGCAGGTCCTCCGACATGTGGTTCCGGTAGTCCGTGTTCTCGGGCTCCGGCTCCATCGAACCCCAACTCACCCAGAACTGCACGTAGCTGCTGTCCTTGGCGATGACGGGGCGCTTGGCGTCGTAGGCATCGTTGCCGGGGATGCCGAAAGGCTGCCATCTCACGCCGACGTGCATGTGGTCCGGGGTCCATTCGTAGCCACCGCTTTGCCCGCTGTTTTTTTCCGCGGTGGTGGCGCAGCCGGACAACATGGAGCCCGCGCAAACCGCGACCAGAAGGTGACGCGTAGCGGCGGTGCGGAGTGCGCCTGCGGGTGGCACCGCCTTGTTCACGGGACTTTTTTCTCCGGGTTGGCCGGGGGAAGGGCCGGCTCTTGCGGCGCGGGGGTGGCAGCATTCGTCGCGGCGGGGACCGGTGTCGGCGAAGGTGCGGGGGCGAGGCGCACGGTGCGCCCTTTGCCGGACAAACTCGGGATGTTGTAGGTGAGGCTCCATTTGCGCGAAACCGGATCGAAATCCGTCTGCCAGAAATCCTTTCCATGCACACTCTGGTCGAACGGGTGTCCGTCGATGGTCAGGAGATGACCCCGGTGCGAACCCAGTCCGGTGAATGTCACAGGAATGAACCCCACGCCGCCTTCGATGGTGAACTCGGCCACGCCGTCCTGCGCGGCGATGCGCACGTCGGGATAAAGTTGCTCTGTTTTTCCGGCCACCGGCGTGACCTGGACGGCACCGGCAGCGGCTTGGCGGTGGACCATTTTCCAGGTGTTCTGGTCGCGGCCGAGGGCGGCGCGGAACTCCTCGCTCGGACCGTAATACTGGTGAGCGAGGCGGGGCACGACGATGTGCTCGATGGTTGCCTCGACATAGTCGCCGGGTTGGAGGCGGTGCAAACCCGGAGGCGGCACGATGTCGATGGTCGAGGCGGTGAATGTCGGCCCGCGGGAGATGCCGTGCTCCGCGATGTAAGGCGGCGCGTCCTTGCCGCCGAGTCGGGCTTTCCAATCGCGGATGACCAGCCCGCGGTTGGCCCGTGCGCCTTGCTCGCCCTCGGGAATGAAGACATCGTGAAGCGAGACCCACCATCCGGGAGCGGCTGCGACGGCTTCGCCGCGGTAGGCGTCCCCTCCCCATTGTGCGTCCCACTCCTTGACCAAGCCGCCCGGGTTGCCGACGGCGTATTTTTTCTCGCGAGTCGAAAGATAGCTGTCGGCCCCGATCTGGAAAAAAACAAAGCGGGAGAAGTCGACCGGCTTGGTGACCTTCATGGCGATGCGGTAGGTGCCGCGGATGAGGTCGTCGGTGCGCGGAAGGCTGACCGTCTCGGAAATGTCGATGCCCGTGTTGTGGATCCTGCCCTCGTAAAGAACCTCGGTGAGGCACGGTCCGGTTTTGAGGTGACGGGCCCGCATGCCCGAGTGCGGCACGCGGTTGCCCGAGGCATCGAAGAAGCGGAAGAAATCGCCGCCGCCGTGATTCAGCGTCCACGTCCACATCGGCGAGTCGTCGCGGACCATGACCGGTCGCACATCGGTGATCGTGCAGGCCGCGAGATTCTGATCGGGGTCGTAGCAGATGCTCTCGCCCCAGGAACCGAGCGCGCTTTGCTCCCAAAGCTGGTTGCCTCCCCATCCGATGAGGCTGAGTTGGGCGTGCGAGGCGGAGGGCAATCCGCCCCAATGCCCGAACACCACGGAGACCTCGAGTTCCAAGGATTCGCCGGCCGGCACGCGCACCTGGCTGATCCCGTGGTACCACGCACCGGAATAAACACTCCCCTCGGGGTGGGTGTGCCAGTTCTTGCTCGGTTGCACCGCGAGGCCCGTCGGGTTGCCTTCCTTGTCGCGCAACACCGTGGTCAGGCCGGTCACCGAAGGCCCCACGGTCTGACGGAACCCGCCTTTGCTCCCGTCTTTCTCGAACATCAGATGAACGGTTTGTTCCTCCGCGGATTTGTTCGAGACGGTAAGAAGCACGCGCTGCATGGCGTCGTTGGAGGGATTCTTCTGGCCGGGCGGCGGAACGGGCGCCACTTCGTTGAGTTCGACGAGGAACCATCCTACGGCCGGGTCATACTGCACGCGACACTGCTTGCCGCCGATCGCTTCGGTCGCGGCGACTGTGATACCCGGAGGTTGCACGGCGGGTTCCATTTTGACCGGGTTGATGGCGAGCGATGCCTGCTCCCACTGGCGCGCGGTCCACTTCTGGCCGGGCGGCAATTCCCAGCGAGAGGTGAAATCCCTGCCTCCGGCGCCGAGGCGGATCTCCAGGGCGGCGGAAGTCCATTGCTCGCAAGGTTGCGAGGGAGATGAGGCCACATCGGGGCGGAACGTCCATTGGCGGATACCGGCGAGCGGCGGCGGCACTTGGCCGGGTTGGCGCTCGAGCAATTGGATTTCCCCGGGCTTGAGCGCGCGGTCGTGGATGCGGATTTCATCGACCACACCGAAGCAACGGTAGATTCCCTTGCCTGCCCCATCCTGCCGGTTGCCGAAAGCGAGCCCTCCCGGGGCGGGGTTGCGTTTGCGCCCCACCTTCGTTTCCCCTGCCTGGCGCCCGTTGAGGTAAAGCCGCAGCATGTCGCCGTCGTAGCTCAAGGCGAGGTGGTTCCAGCGGTCGGGTTGCACGCGTTGGCCGCCGCTTCGCGCAGAGAAACTGTTGGGCCCGCCTCCGATGTTGATCGTGCCGCTCACTTTGCCGTTCGCATCGAGACCTATGCCGTAGTGCCCGTCGGCGGCTTCGTTGCGGTTCTTGCAGGCCAGCCACCCCCCGCCACGCCGGTCGGTGAGGTCCGGGGGCGCGAAATACCAGAAGGAGAGAGTGAACTGCTCCGGTGTCGCGCAGTCCTCCGCCGGAATATCGAGTTGCGTGTCTTTGGTCAGGCCGAAGCCCCCCTGGATTTTTCCGAAACTCTGGTCCCCGCCGGAAATGGGGAGCAATCCGGGCCGCATAGCCAGCGTCAGCCCGAGGCGATCCGACCACGCCGCGGTCTCGAAACGCGACTCCTGGTTCAACACCGCGCCGTCGTCGGACCGGAAGACAAGGTCGGTGACATCCGCGCGCTGCAAAAAGCTTCCCGACTCGATCAGTCGCGGCCCGGTGAAGCGCGTGGGGTCCGCCGACTGCACCGCCCGGTAAGTCTTGCCGTCGACCGTGGCCGTCAATTCGAGTTGCGCGGGCGGCAACTTGCCGAGCGGCGTGCCGGCGTCCGCCGGACCCAACCCGGCAATTTTCAGATTCTTGGTGTCGAAGACGAACGCGTAGCGGCCGGTCCTGAACACGCGCTGCCATTTGTCACTGCGGACAGTCGGCGGGTAACCTCCCTCCCACCAAAAAAGCGAGTGGTCTTCGGCCCGCGGCATGAAGCGTTCCATGTCATCCCTCTCCCCGGCAACCGCGAGCACGCCTGACATCGTCAGCCCGAGCAAAATCAGCGCTGGGTGTGCACATCGCAAGGCGCGGATATTGGGACACGCACGCCCCGAAATCAAATACTTGCTTGCAGGACTTGCTTAAAGGCATGCCGGCTTTGCGCCGGCAGAAGCACGAACCGAAGCCTCACCGGTCCGAAGATATGTTCAGCCGGAGAAAGCCTGCGCTTCCTGTCACGGGGATCCGGTTGGTCACCGCCTCGAATTCGGTGGAGAACGGGGCAACTCCGGTTTCCGCCACGCCCTCCGTGCTCCATCCCGGGGCGGACAAATCGACCGTCTTCTCCACTTGGTATGACAAACCGCGCGCGGCGGCATCGCGGCGGCGCGAATAAACGTGTTCCAGCCAGTGCCCTCCTCCGGCGCCAACGATGGACCACTCGGGAAAAATACCGGCGGCGTCGCCGCTCCGCGGATTTCCCCCCAGCGCGTATTCCTCGAAATTGTTGCGACCGTCGCGGTCGGGGTCGGCCAAGGGATCGTTGGCATCACGTTCCCGGACGAAGGAAAACAGAGGCGCGCCGCCGCCGGCCGAGACAACGATATTCTGAATTGTCACCGCGGGGGCACCCGCACTGCCAAAGTCGCGTGCGAAGCCGAGGACCAGATAATCGTAATCGGCGACCCGGTTCGGCGCGGTGGTGAATGCCGAAAGATCGAAGCTCTGGCTGAAAACTTGCGCACCGGTCGAACCGGTGAGGATGGCCGCGGCATCGGAAGCGGTGCCGCTGGATCCCGTAAACACGCCGTTCGGCTTACCGAGGTTGAATACCTGCATTTGGTTCGTGCTTGTGTTCGCCCATGCATTGCCGTTCTGCGCTCCCAGGTTCATTAGGCTTGTCGTCCCCGTGGAAGCGACGTTCCGGTAGCCCCAGAGATGCACATACAATTTCTCGGCCGCGTCGGCCGTGCTGTATTCGAAGTTCAGGGTGATTCGCGAGGCGTCGGGATCGGAAAAATTCGACAAATTCATAACACAGGCCAAGGCTCCCTCGCCCACCGTGTTGTTGGAGAGGCTGGTATTGGAGAAAACACCGCCTGAAACCGTCCACGCGGAGGTCTTGCCCCGCCAGAATCCCGCGGCATCGCGCACCAGAGAGCTCCCGGCGCTGGTGCCGACCGTGTTGAGTTCGGGAGCGGTGTTCACAGGAGGCAACCCATCCAAGCCCTGCGCGGCACGCCATTCACCGAAGAAGTCCCGGATGTTCGGCACATAACGCGGAACACTGACGTTGGTGCCCTTTCCGACATCGGGCGAGCTGACCAGGAAGTTGTTGGCATCGATCAGGTTGAAAACGAAGTGCGTTGTGCCTTTCGGGATGGCGACCTCGGCATGTCCATCGGCAGCCGAGAAGGCCACCGGCAGGCAGAACCATTCCTCCTCGGTGCTCCCGCCGCTGGGCGTGTAGAGCAACTCGACGCGCGCGACGGGCGCCTTGTTGGTCTGCCAATCGACCCAGGCAATGCCATTGACATGGCCCGAACCGGTAACGGCCGGGACTTCGCTCTGGTGGGGCAGGCTGGTCAGTTTGGGGTTGTAGGACGGCAAGCGCGCGCCGACCTTCGTGAGCCAAGCCTGCAACTCGGCGGCCAGTTGCGCCTGCATGCCCGGGTCCGCACTGGCCAGATTGTTGGTCTCTCCGATATCCACCGCGACACCATTGGTGTCATAAAGTTGATGGAGACGGAAAGGAACCACCACCGAGTTGTTCACATGGTCGAGATTCCGGAAGAGCTTCCATCCGCCCTTGCGGATGGTGCTGCTGGGCACGCCGAAGTGCGGAAAGTGCCAGAACATCGTGTCGCGCACGGCTCCGCTGCGTTCTTTGACCAGATCCGGATCCTGCGGGTCGCCTAGAAGCAGCGGACTCAAATCGCAACCGTCGAGACGATCCGGAACGGGTTGCCCCGCCAAGGCCATGATGGTGGGATAGAGATCGAGACCGTTGACCATCACCTCGCTGGTCACGTTGGTTGGAACGCCCGGTCCGGTGACAATGAACGGGACGCGCGTGCCCCCCTCCTCCGTGCGGGTCTTGCCCTGGTCGAGCGGATAGTTGTCGGTGGTCTGTTCCCCGGTGTTTTCCGCCCCGCCGTTGTCCGAGGTGAGGAAAATGTAGGTGTTCTCGATGAGTTTGTGGCCCGGCCAGCGGGGATCGTCGGTGTTTTTCAGGTAGGTGACGATGCGATGGACATGGTAATCGAAGGTTTCCACCATCGCCGCGTAGTAGGGATTGTTCTGCCCCGGGGCGAAAAACTCAGCACCGGTCAACGGATAACTGTAGCCCATCAGCCCCGCGTATTTTTGAAGGAGACGCTCGGTGCGCATGTGGATCGGCGCGTGGACCAGCCACGACGCGTAGTAGACAAAGAAAGGCTGGTTCGCGTGGGCGGTTGTCGCCTCGCCCAGAAAGTCGATCGCGTTCTGCGTCAACCGGTCGAAAGCAAAACCTTCGGCCGAGGGCTGGCCGTTGATATCCTGCAGTTGATAAGGATCCCCTGCGTTCGTTGTGGCAAAGCCGGTCTTGCGGTCGGCCATCCCGGTCGTTACGCCGCGGTCGGGCAGCGACCGGTCGAAGCCCTGGTCCAAGGCGTTGGGGTATGAGTTGTGGCCCACCGCCATGTGCCACTTGCCAAAGTGGCCGCTGAAATAGCCCAGTTGGCCGAGCGCCTCGGGAATGGTGATCTCCTCCAGCGCCATGCGCGCCGTGTAATATGGTTCCAACATTCTGGTGCTCGACGACGCAGGCCTGGGAAAGGTGCCTCCAACCACGCTGGTCTTCCCCGCCCTAGCCGGATGCTTGCCGCAAATGATGCCGACACGACTCGGGGCGCAGACCGGGGAGGGCGAATAGGCCTGACGGAAGAGCACGCCCTCGGACGCCAACGCATCGATGTAAGGCGTCTGAAAAACCGAGAACGGCGCCTCTTTGTCGTAGCACTTCAGATCCTGCCAGCCCAAATCATCGGCCAGAATGATGATGAAATTGGGGAGAGCTGGACGCTGGGCATGCGCCGCCGCGACCAAAAAAAGGCATGCCGCCGAACACCCTAAACCACGCAAGTTCAAGAACTTCTCTTTAATCCTGCCCAGCC
>JAFMJK010000091.1 GCA_017853515.1 Chthoniobacterales bacterium
GATGCGCCGGGATTTGGCCGCGGCCAAAAAAGCGGATCCCGCCTTCCGCTTCCAACCCGACGGCGTGCACCCCGACCGCGAGGGACACTGGGTCATGGCCCGTGAAATCCTCTCCCAATTTTTCGGGGCCGACCTGCAGGGCATTTCCTCCTCCCCGCAATTTTTCGAAAAAAACGGGGAGGCCATCCGCAATCTGGTCAAACGCCGGATGAAAATCCGGTCCGATGCCGCTATGACACAAATCGGACACTCCCGTCCCCGCGTTCCCGGCGGGCCCGGAACTCCTCCCGGCCCTTCGCCCGAGGCCGCAGAGGCGCAATCCTCCGAAATCGCCGGGTCGATCGGTTCGCTTCTGGCTCCGTGACGGCGTTCTCCGCCCCGGTCACGAGGCGGCGTCCGCCATTTTGCGGAAGCGCAACGGCGGGATTCCGTAAGCCGCGATGAATCTCTTGGTGAAATGGCTCTGGTCGTAAAAGCCGTATTCGAAGGCAATTTCGCCGATCGATTTGCCGGTGGCGAGCAGGTCTTTGCGGGCCTGCCGGAGACGCACTTGGAGATGGAAGGCGGAAGGGGTCATGCTGAAGATTTTTTTGAAACTTCGCTCGAACTTGCTGGGCGACATCCCCTGTCTGGCCGCGAGGGAGGGGAGGTCGAAGCGTTCGCGGCAGAAGCGCTCGATGTGATCGATCGTCTTGGCGAACTCGTTCATCTCGCTGGATCGCGCGGAGGTCTCCATGAGGTTGCGCGCGATGCCGGCCAGGCCGAGGATGCGCCCGTCGGCCGAACGCACCGGGAACTTCGTGGTCATGATCAAGGCGGCCGTCGATTTGCCGAGAGGCATGGGCTCGATCTGGTTTTCCAAAGTCACGCCGGTCTCAACGACCTTCCGATCGTCGTGCATATACAAATGGGCGCGCTTTTTCTGGAAAAAATCCAAGTCGGTCTTTCCCAACAGATCATGCAAATCCGCCAACCCGCAAAGCTTCAGAAAGGCCGGGTTGGCCGCGATAAACCTGCCGTTTTTATCCTTGGCAAAAAAGGCCACATCGGGGAGGCGGGCGAAGGCCGTGGTCGCCGCCGCCAACAGTGCCTCCAATTCCGAAGCGGGGGTGTCGTTTGATTTCAAGTGTCGATAAAATACAAAAAATAGACGATGAAATACAAGACGCACGCTGGTTGACGGATTATTGGTATGGAACGTTTGCCCCCCGCTTTGCGCACCTCCACGTATAAACCATGAATCCCACGCAAACATCCGAAGCGAAACCTTCCTCCGATCTCGGCGCCACTCTGGGCGTTCTCCTGCTCCGAATCTGGCTTGCCCTGCGGGCGATCGTCTCCGGACTCGAAAAATATGCGGGGACGAAGACTTCCGACCAAGCGGTGGTGATCGACGGGGCGGTCAATACCTACGGGCTGACCGACGCCACCACGACGAAGGTGTATGGTTTCGCCTACTACCATGGCGTGCCGGCCGCGCTGATGGAGAAATTCGCGTCCGAACCGCTCCTGCCCGGGCCGGCGTTGAAACTTTATGACATTATTCTCGGGCCGTCCTTCATTCTGCTGGGGTTGGCCCTCCTTGTCGGCTTCGCCACCCGTTTCACGCTCTTTGCCATGGGCTTGCTTTACACGAGCCTGACCTTCGGGCTCATTCTGATCAACGAAAACTCCGGCGTGGCCTGGTTGGCCATACACGTCACGATGATCGCCCTCATGCTCTTTTACTCCAAATACAACAAATTCGAGCTGACCGGCCGATGGAAGATCTGACCGCCCCGGCTGCCGCCGGCATGACCCGGCGAAACTTCCTGCAGAAAAGCGCCCTGGCCGGCGCGGGCCTCGTGCTGGGTGCGCCCTCCATCCTCAGAGCGACCCAAGGCCCCGGGGCGCCGTCGAACCTCATCAATGTGGGCTTCATCGGCTGCGGCAAGCAGCAGGAGGTGCTCTTCAACGCGATGGTCAACATCCCCGGGCTGCACTACTCGGCGGTCTGCGACATCATGAAGGACCGCGTGGGCGGCGCCTACGGCCGCATCAGCTCGCGCTTCGGCTACAAACCCAACCGCTACCTCGACGCCGGCGAGATGCTGGAAAAAGAAAAAGATTTGGACGCGGTCATCGTGACCACGCCCGATTTCTGGCACTCGCCGCACACCGTGATGTCGCTCCAGGCCGGCAAAAACGTCTATTGCGAGAAGATGATGTCCAACACGCTGGACGGCGCGCGCGCCATGGTCCGTGCCATGGACGAAACGGGCAAACTCTGCCAGATCGGCCACCAGCGGCGGAGCAACCCGCGCTACATCTACACGCTGCAGCAGTTGATCAACGGCCACAAAATCTGCGGCCGCATCATCAACGCCAACGCGCAATGGAACCGCGCGGTCAGCGCCTCGCGCGACATCGTGGTGCCGGCGCGAATCCTGCCCGACGCCGCCACGTTGCTCAAATACGGCTACGGACGCGGCGGCGTGGATCTCACCACAGAGGAACTGCAGCGCCGCTTCCTCAACTGGCGGCTTTACAAGGACCTCTCCGGCGGTCCCATCTCCGACCTCGGCGCGCACCAGATCGACATCTTCAACTGGTTCCTCGGCGGTCCGCCCAAATCGGTCATCGCCTCGGGCGGTTGCGATTACTTCAAGGACCGCGAGCACTTCGACAATGTGATGTGCATCTTCGACTACGCCACGCCGCAGGGCGGGGCGCGCGCGTTCTACCAGGTGCTGACCACAACGAGCGCGGGCGGCGGATACTTCGAGACCTTCATGGGCACGGAGGGAACCATCCAGATTTCGGAACGCTCGGCCTTCACCAAAATCTACCGCGAGCCGGGATCGGCCCCGAGTTGGGATTCCCTCGTGCAGCAGAATTGGCTGCGACGCGCCGCGGCGACCGCCGCACCGGCCGACTCGGGCGGGGCGGTCGCCTCGTATGCCTCGGCCGCGCCCGAGGGATTCCAACTGCCGGGCGAACTCAACCAACCGCCGCACCAGCCGCACCTGGCCAACTTTTTCGCCGCCATCCGCGGCGACGCCAAACTCAACTGCGACGCGCGCGAGGCCCTCGAATCCGAGGCACCGATCTACTGGGTCAATCCCGCCGCCGAGAAAAACGAAACCATCTTCCTCACCGAGGAGCATCTCCGCACCACATGAAAAAATACACACCCATCCTGACTATGGCCGCCGTCGCCGCTTTTGCCGCCGCCGCGCATGCCGCCGACACCATCCCGCTGACCACCGCGATCCCGCCGGAGAAAATCGAGGGCACGCCGATCGAGGTCAAAGGCGTCCCCAACCTCAAAGCCCCGGCGGCCAAGGCCCCCGAACTGATGGTGCCGGCCGGCACCGTGCTCCTCTCCAAAGGCAAGCCGGTGACCAGCAGCGACGATTTCCCCATCATCGGCGATGTCACCTACGTGACCGACGGCGAGAAGGACGCGGGCGAGGGCTACTTCGTCGAGTTGGCCAACGGGCTGCAATGGGTGCAGATCGACCTCGAGCAGCAAGCCGCCATCCAGGCCGTGTGGCTCTGGCACTTCCACTCGCAACGCCGCGCCTACCACGACGTGGTCGTGCAGATTTCCGACGATCCCGAGTTCGCCACCGGCGTCACCACCGTGTTCAACAACGACTTCGACAACTCCTCCGCGCTCGGCACCGGTTCGGACGCGCCCTACATCGAAACGCAATACGGCATGCTCATCCCCGTCGCCGGGGTCAAGGGCCGCTACGTCCGCCTCTACAGTCAGGGCAACACCTCCAACGACCTCAACCACTACATCGAAGTCGAGGTCTTCGGAACACCGGCGCAGTAAGCGTTGCCGCATGTCCCCCTCCGCCTGCCGCCTGCTGGCGCTGGCATCCGCGGCGGTTCTTGCCGCCGCCGGAAGCGCCATCGCCTCGGGTTACTCGGTGTTCAACCAACACCCGGATCCGATGCGCACGGCGGACGGCGAGTGGAAAGTGAATGACATGTCCCGCCCGTGGCCGCCCCCGGCCGCGCCGAAGCCGTGGTCGGAACTCGCCGAGGCGGCGAAGCCCCCCTCCGGTGCCACCATCCTCTTCGACGGAACATCGCTCGATGCCTGGAATGTCCCGCACCCCTGGCAAATGAAGGAGGGCGTCCTTCAGGTCCTTCCGGTCAATCTCTCGCTCGTTTCCAAGGAATCTTTCGGCACCTGCCAACTCCATCTGGAATGGCGGACCCCGCCGCAACCCTCGCAAAAGTCGGGGCAGCAAAGGGGCAACAGCGGCGTGTTCCTCATGTCCAACTACGAAATCCAGATCTTGGACACGCATGAGAACAAAACCTACCCGGACGGGATGGCCGGCGCCCTCTACGGGATCAAGCCGCCGGATTTCAACGCGCTCCGCCCGGCCGGCGAATGGCAAGCGTATGACATTATTTTCAAGCGCCCCGTCTTCGACGAGTCGGGCAAAATGATTTCCCCCGCGTTTGTTACCGTCATGGTCAACGGGATCGTCGTGCAAAAAAACGTCCCGTTCTCCGGTCCCACCTCCCACAAGAAACGCCAACCTTACAAGAAGCACGCGGACGCCCTTCCCCTCATGCTGCAAAACCACCACGACACCGTTGAGTTCCGCAACATCTGGGTCAGACCGCTGCCGGACAGCGATTGCCCGCTGTGACAACCCCCCGCCAACTCCAACCGGGTCTTCTGCTCGCCGGTCTTTGCCTTGGTCTCCAGATTCACGCTGCCGAACCCGACGCCTGCCGGTCCATCGACGAAGCGATCGCCCGCGGTGACACCGCGGCCGTCCGAAATTTTCTCGCCGCCGATCCCGCGCTGGCCAACGCCGGGGCCAACCCCCGCATGACCCCGCTGCAGCAGGCCATCCTGCGCAACCGTGCGGAGATCGCCGCCGTCCTGGTCGAAGCGGGCGCAGACATCAATGCCGCGGACTCCTCGTCGAGAACACCGCTGCATCTCGCGGTGGAACGCCGCAACCCCGAGGTTGTTGCCCTGCTTCTCGCCAAAAAAGCCGATCCCGCGCGGCGCGATAGCGTGGGCTGGACGCCCCTGCACCATGCGGCCACCAAGGACAATCTTGAACTCGTCCGCACCCTGCTCGACGGCGGCGCCGATCCGAAGGTCCTGAGCGAACGCGGCGGCACGCCCCTGCACGAAGCCGCGGCGAGCGGCAGCGCGGAAATCGTCGCCCTGCTCCTCTCACGGGGCGCCGATCCCGCCGTCGCCTCCGCGAACGGCGACACCGCGACGGCCATCGCCGGGCGGCGCGGGGACAGCAATGTCATAGCCGCTTTGCAGGCTTCCGCGACACTCAGCGACCACACCACGACTTCACCATGAACAAAACAACTCCCACCGAACCCGGACAAGGTCTCTCCCGCCGCTCATTCCTCAAAGCCGGTCTGGCCGGCGCCGCCGGCACGGTCCTCTTTCCCTTCGTCTCCCGCGCGAACCCGCTCGGCGCCAACTCCCGCGTGCGCGTGGGCATCGTGGGCTGCGGCCAATACATGAAGACGCACTTCGGCTGGGCGCTGACGCATCCCGGCATCGAGCTGGCGGCCCTCTGCGACGTGAAGCCCTGGGCCGTCGAGGAATACATGGCACGGCTCAAGCCGGTGAATCCCGCGGCCATGACCACCGCCGACTACGGCGACATCATGGCGCGCGAAGACATCGACGCCGTCCTCGTCGCCCCTCCCGACCACTGGCACGCGGCCATCAGCATCGCCGCCATGCGTTCGGGCAAGGATGTCTATGTGGAGAAACCGATGTGCCGCACGCTCGACGAGGCCACGGCCATGGTTGATGCCGAGCGCCGCTACGGACGCATCCTGCAGGTCGGCAGCATGCAGCGATCCGACCCGGCCATGCGACGCGCGGCGGAGATCGTGCGCAACGGCTGGATCGGCCAAGTGCGCGAGGTGGAAGTGAATTTCCTCGGCGATTTCCCGCCGGAGACCCTGCTGCCCGAGGAGCCGATACCGCCCGGCTTCGAATACGACCGCTGGCTCGGTCCGGCCCCGTGGCGCCCCTACAACGCTTTCCGCGTCCTCGGCAACTACGGCAGCGGTTGGCGCTGTTTCTGGGATTACGGCTCGCGCAAAAACGGCGACTGGGGAGCGCATCACTTCGACATCGTGCAATGGGCGCTGGGTATGGACGGCAGCGGGCCCGAACTTTTCGTCCCGCAGGGCTACGAGGGCGCGCCGCACCAATATCATGTCTATCCCGGCGGCCTCAAAGTCAGCGCGTCCAAGGGCGGCAATCACGCCAAGGGATTCATGATCCGCTTCATCGGCTCGGAGGGCGAGGTGCGCACTTCGCGCGGCGTCCTCGAAACCACACCTCCCTCGCTGGCCGCGCGCACGCCGTCGTCGTCCGAGGTCCGCCTCTACGAATCCAACGACCACCGGCAGAACTGGCTCGACTCGATCATCACGCGGCGTCCGCCTATCTGCCCCGCGTCGATCGGCGCGGGCACGCTGGACATCTGCGCTCTCTCGGGCGTAGCCGAGCGCCTCGCGCGGCCGATCAATTGGAACCCCGCGAAACGCGAGATCGTCGATGACGCGCAGGCCGCGCAATTCGCCGACAGCCCGCGCCGTGCCGGATATCCGCTGCCTTCCTGAAAATGCATCCCATGAAAAACTTCCTCGTCGCGTTTATCCTCTTCCAAGCTGCCGCGTTCGCCGCCCTGCCGCCCGAACTTACGGCAGATCTCGCATCGCCAGATCTGACCAAGCGCTTCGCCGCCGACATGGAACTGCGCCGTCTCGTCTCCGCGGCTGGAAAACCCGGTGCCGATCCCGCAGCGCACGCCGCTTTGGAAAAAGAACTGCTCGCGCTGGCCGCCGATGCGAAACAGCCGGAGTTGGTGCGGCTCGCCGCGCTGGTCCAGATGCCCTACTTCGGCACGGCCGCCGCCGTGCCGGTGCTGGCCGGGTTGCTCGGCGATCCGCTGCCCGCCATCCGCGAGCAGGCGCGTTGCGGATTGCAAAACAACCCGGACCCCGCCGCCAACGCACCGCTGCGCGACGCGCTGTCGAAGGCGTCCGATCCCGTTTGGGAACTCGGCTTGATGCAGTCGCTCGTCCACCGCCGCGACGAAGCATCGCTGCCGCTCCTCGCCGCGCGTTTGGATTCGAAGGAGCCGCGCGTCGCCGCCCTCGCGGCGCAAGGGCTCGGCTTTCTCGGCAACGACGGGAGCCTCGGCCAGTTGATCAAAGCCGCCGGGCCAGCGGACCCCCGCCTCAAGCCGGCCATGCAAAGCGCCGCCATCCGTTGCGCCGCGCGGCTGCAAAGCCCCGAGTCCGCCCGGACCATCGTGGCCCTCTGGCCCGATGCGGCCAATGCCTCCATCCGCAGCGACATCTTCGCCGCGCTTCTCGCCCGCGGCGATGAAACCGCCGCCGGGGAAATTCTCGCCGCAGTCATCGCCAAGCCGGAGACGCCGGGCTCGGCGGCCATCCTCCGCGCAGCCGTTGTCTCGGACCGCGCGCCGCTCTCCGCCGCAGTCGTCGCGGCGCTGCCGAAGTTGCCACCCCGCGAGCGGCTTGCGGTGCACTCGGCCTTCGCCGGCCGTGGCGAAACGCGGCACGAGGACGACCTCCTCGCGCTGGCCGCGGAACTCGGCGGCCCCGAACGCACCACCGCCGTCACCTATCTCGCCTCCTGCGGCACGGAAAAATCCCTGCCTTTCCTCGCCAAGGAAGCACAGGGCGGACCTGCCGCGGCCGCCGCGGCCTTCGCCGTCAACCGCCTCAAGGTGGAGGGACTGGATCAACGCTTGCTCGATTCCGCGGGCAAGGGAAGCGGTGAAGAACAACTCGAAGCCATCCGCCTGCTGGCCCTGCGCAATCCCGCCGGAACCGAAGCGACACTGCTGCAACTCGCCGAACCCGCCGCGCCGCAAGGCCCGCGCGACGCCGCCTTGACGGCCCTGCAAACTGTGGGCGGCTATGAGGCGGCGCTCCAACTCATCCGCTGGGTTACCGAAGTGCCCGCCGCTGCGGTCAAGC
>JAFMJK010000092.1 GCA_017853515.1 Chthoniobacterales bacterium
ACCTCGGAAGGAGCAAGATCGTTGCGGCAAGCGGGGTCCTTTGTGGTGTCATAGAGCACCCATTCGCCGGGCGGCGTGACACCCCAATGGAAAGGGCCGTCGGCCGCGGTGTATTGCGCGGCTTTTTGTCCTTTCTCCACGGCGCGCAGGGTGTCGCACTGGTCGCCGCGCACGGCGGGCGTGCAATCGGTGCGGTCGCACGGGCGGCTCTTGAGCAGCAGGTAGTCGCCCTGCCGCACGGCGGCCATGGCGTATTTGTGGTCGGCGGCCATGCCGCCCGGCCAGCGCGCCACATGCTGGTAGAGCATGCGGTCGTCGTGCGCCCAGTCTTTTCCCTCGAGCAGCGGCACGAGGCTGAACCCTTCGAGCTGCGGCTGCAGGTCGGCGGGGACGGGCGCGTCGGCCAATTGGCAGATGGTGGGGAGGAAGTCGAGATGGGCGGTGAGCTGCCCGACCTCGTGCGCAGGCCATACGCCGGGCCAGCTCCAGAAGGACATGGCCCGCGAACCTCCGTGCCAGACCGTGCACTTGGAACCGCGCATGCCGCCGTTGAAGACGTCGAGCCCCCAAGTGCTGCCGTTGTCGTTCATGAGGATGACCGCGGTGTTCTCGCGCAGCTTGTGGCCCGGCCAGCGCGGGTCCTCGGTCTGGTCGAGGAATTTCATGATGCGCCCGAGGTTCACGTCGAGGTTGGCGACCATCGCGAGGTAAAGTTCCTGCTCCCCGGTGAGGCCCTTGCCGCGGAAGGGGGCGATGAACTCGTCGGGCGCGGCCAGCGGGTCGTGGGGCGAATACGTCGAGAGGTAGCAGAACCAGGGCTTGGCCTCGTCGAGGCGGATGAAGTCCATCGCGTCGTCGAAGTAGATGTCCTCGCGGAATCCCTTCTCCTTGGTGTTTTTGCCGTTGCGGACAAACACCGGGTCGAAGTGTTCGCGCGGGCCGCCGACGTTGGTCGAGCACCATTGGAAACCGCGCTCCGCGGGCGTATGCCCGCGGGTGTCGCCGAGATGCCATTTGCCGATGAAGCCCGTGGCATAGCCGGCTTTCTCCAGGAGTTGCGGGAGGGTGACGGCGCCTTTCCAGAGGTGCTCGCGGGGTTGCAGGGTGTGGGTCACACCTGTGCGGAATTCATGCATGCCGGTGAGCAGGGCGGCGCGCGTCGGCGAGCAGGAAGGACTGACATAAAAATTCTCGAAGCGGACACTCTGCTCGCGGAGCTTGTCGAAGTTGGGGGTCTTGAGCAGCGGGTGGCCGTGCGCGCTGATGTCGCCGTAGCCCTGGTCGTCGGTGATGATGTAGAGGAAGTTCGGCTGGCGGGGGCGCTCCGCGGATGCCTCCGGGCCGGCGGCGGCCGCGAGGCGCGGCGGCAGGAGGAAGGCGACCGCGAGGGCGGCGGAACAAAAACGGATGGTTTTTTTCATAGTGGGCGGGGATTTGGCGGCGGGCAGGCTGCGACTGTGTGGTGGATCCGGATGACGGTCGTGGCCAGCCGGAAAACCCCTTAACTAAAAGCCGCCGGCCGGATCGTGCAAGTATTTGCTCAAGGCAGCCCCGGGAATCGGCGATCAGGAGCCCGCGGCGTAGAGGTGCGGGGCGGGCCCGGTCGAATCGCGCACGATCAAGTCGGGCGGGATGAGGACCTTGCGGCAAGGTTCGGGAGGCTTCTCGATGCGCGCGAGCAAACGCCGGGCGGCACTGCGCCCGATTTCGTAGGGATGCTGCTCCACGGTGGTGAGCGACGGGGTCATGTAGGTGGAAACGGGCAGGTTGCCGTGGCCGATGACCGAGAGATCCTGCGGCACGCGGCGGCCGAGAAGTTTCGCCGCCTCGCAGACGGCGTGGGCGAAGCGGTCGTTGACCGCGACCACGGCCGTCACTTCCCCCGCCCCGCGGAGGAACGCTTCAGCCTCGCCGCAATTGGTTCGCCATTCCCCGGTGAGGAATTCGCGGCCCCGCAGGTCCGGTTCCTGCGCCATGAAAACGCGGAACGACTGCAAGCGCTGCACGCCGGTGCTCACGGTCGTGGCCGGACCGAAGTAGGCGATGCAGCGGTGGCCGAGCGACTTGAGAAAATCGAGCGACTTGGCCATGGCGACATCGTCGTCCGAGCCCGCGAAGCAGGCGTGGACCCGCGGCAGGGCGCGGTCGACCACGACGAGCGGGATGTTGCGTTCGATGATCTCGTGCATGTATTGGTCCGACGCCGCGTCGAACACGGGCTTGAGGATGATGCCCTCCACGCGGAGGTCGACGAGGGAGTGGATCTGTTCGAGTTCGGCGCGCCCTTGCAGGCCCATCGCATCGGCACCGCTCCACAGCACGACGGGCAAGCGGTCGTGCTCCATCAGGTGGTCGTGGATGCCGGCCATGACCATGCCGTAGAAGTCGTTGTAAGCCGGGATGACCACGCCGACCAGGCCGGTGCGTCCGGTCTGGATGCCGCGCACGAGGCGGTTGGGACGGTAGCGGAATTTTTCCGCCGCGGCTTTGACCCGCGCCACGGTTTCCGGAAGGAAGGTGTCCAATTTTTTGCCGGCCAAAATCCGCGAGACCGCCGACACGGAGACACCGGCCTCGGCGGCCAGTCGGGCCAGTGTGGGTTGGGGTTGGGCGCGGTGCGGTTTGGTCTGGCTGCTCATGCGGGGATCACCGTGAAACCGGAGAATTTGAAACATTATTCCGCAAGAAGGGGGACTGGGCAAGGCTCTGCGCGGCAGGCGGAAGGGATCGACGGTTCCGTCCCCCTTGACCGCTACCGCGACCGACCACAGGCTGCACCGGTGACCACGCCTCCCCTCCCCTGGCTTTGGCTTGCCGTTTTTCTGCTCGGGGCGGTGTTGAGATTTTCGGATTTGCCGCGTGCCCCTCTGCACGCCGACGAGGCGGTGGGGGCAAAAATCACCGCCGGGCGGTTGGAAGGACGGGGATATTCCTTCGACCCGTCGCATTTTCACGGGCCGGCCCTTTCCCTGCTCGCTTCGTGGAGCGGACGGCTGGTGGGAGAAAAAACATTCGAGGAGCTGGATATCCTGGCGCTGCGGGGAGTCGCCGCGCTGTGCGGTTCGTTGGTCATACTGCTGCCCCTTCTCCTGCGGCGATGGATGGGAGAAACAGGCGCGCTCTTGGGCGCATTGTTTTTGGCGACCTCGCCGCTGCTCGGCTTTTATTCGCGGGTTTTCATCCATGAGCCGCTGCTGGCTTTTTTCGCCGCGGCGGCCCTGGCGTGCCTGGGTTGGTGGATGCATCGGCCCACGCGGCTCGCGGCTGTCTGCGGGGGTCTTGCCCTCGGGTTGATGGCGGCGACGAAGGAGACTTTCGCCATCGCGGCGTGTTCGTGGTTGATCGGACTGCTCTTGTCGGGAACGCGGCCAAGCCTGCGCCAGATCGGGGTTGCCGCGGCTTTTTCGCTGGCGGCATTCCTCGCGACTTTGGTCGCCGCTTATGACAATCCGCCGCACTTTTTTTCGACCTATGCGGGCTACGCGACCGATCCGGGCCATGCCAAGCCGCTGCATTATTACTGGGAGTTGCTGATCGCGCCCAAGCACCGTCCCCCGCAATGGTGGACCGAGGCGGGTGTGGTTTTGTTCGCCGCGGTCGGCGCATGGACGGGTTGGCGCGGGGCAAACCCGTTCCTGCGCATGCTGACAGTTTCCGCCGCGGTCCAGTTCGCGGTGTATTCGGCGATTTCCTACAAGACCCCGTGGCTGATGGTGGTTCCGTGGATGCAGGTCTGTTTGCTGGCCGGCGCGGGTGCCGCGGCGGTGATGCAAACCCGGCGCGTCGCCGGCATGGCACTGGCGGCGGTCGTCGTTTTTTTCCAAATCCAACAAACTTACGCGGCCGCTTTTCGTTTTCCGAACGACTCGCGAAACCCCTTGGTTTATGCCCCGACCTCCCCCGACATCGGGCGGCTGCAAATCCGCCTGCAGGACCTGAAAAAACATTCACCCGCTTTCCAGAAAGCGCGAATGGCTGTTTTGGGGAACGGCTACTGGCCCCTTCCCTGGTATTTGCGCGACACCATACCTGCGGGCTATTTCGAAACGATGCCCGAGGATCTCGGAACCTTCGCTGTCGTGATCGCGATGCCCGAAATGGCGGAAGCATCGGGCCAACGCCTCGCCGCGACGCATGAAGCCTTTTTCCACGGGTTGCGCCACGAGGTGCCGCTGACGGTGTTTGTCAGGAACGACATCCGGGCCGGGGAGTTGACCGCACCATGAGCGGCGAACCGCAGGCAGTGCCGTTTTTCGAAAATCCCTCGCTGCGGAGGTATGCCTCGGATGCGATGAAGACGACTTTTCGCATATTCGTCCCCGGCGGGGATCGAGGGCTGGTGGATTCCGCCGTTTCCGAGGCGTTGCAAAAACTCGAGGAGTTGGAGGGGGTGCTCAGCCGCTACGCGCCGGGAAGCGACATCAGCCGCATCAATGCGATGAATGCCGGGGAAACGCTTTTTCTCAGCGACGAGTGCGACCGCTGCCTGCGCTTGGCGATCGAGGCTTCGGCGGCAACCGGCGGCCGGTTCGATCCCTGCGCAGGCACGATGATCGATGCGGTGAAGTCGGGTTCGGCGGCTGCTGGAACGCTGCGCGGGGTCGTGTCGCTCGATGAGCACAGGCCGCTGGTGACATGCCTCGAAGCCGGGCGCGTGCTGGATCTCGGAGCAATCGGCAAGGGGTTCGCGCTGGAGCGCATGGCCGGGGTTCTCGCCGCGCATGGCATCGCGGATGCACTGCTGACTTCCGGGGCGAGCACGATGCTGGCCATGGGGTCGATCGATTGGCCGATCGACATCCCGCATTCGGCGGGAACGAGGCGTTTGCTCTTGCGCGCCTCCGCGCTGGCGGCGTCGGGAAATTCGCAACAGGGCGCACACATTGTGAATCCCGAGGATGGCACGGCGGCGCGAACTTTCGAGAATGTCTGGGTGATCCACCAAAGGGCACCATTGGCCGATGCCTTCTCGACGGCGTGCTTCACCATGACGCCCGGGGAAATCGCGGAGTTCTCCGGGCTCCTCCCCGCGGGAGCCCGGGTGATCAGCGATCCCGATTGGAGCGTGTGAGGTTCAGTGCTCGGCCGTGAGGTTGACCGCCCTGTAGCCGCCGCGCGAGCGGAACCAGAGAATGAGGCCGAGGTAGCAGACGAGCATGAATGCGGGGAACATGGCCATTTTGCCCAGCGCGCTGAACTGGCCTGCGGTGGTGGCACTGCTGAGGATTTCCTTGGCCGCGGTTCCGGTGACAGCTGCGGTCTTTGCGGGATCGATGGCGTGGTAATCGCCGAGCAGATATTTCTTTTCCACGGTCACGCTCTGGTAGAGCGCGGGATCGGCCGTCTGCAATTTCGCGGTGGCGGTGGATTCCTGCAGGTAACCGATGAAGGGAAAACCGAGGATGCCGACGGCCAGCATGCCGATGCCGCCCATGGCATTCAGGGTCAAAGCGCCGCCTTTCGGGCATTGCTCGGAGGTCAAGCCGAGCATGGTCGGCCAGAAAAAGGTTTTGCCGACACCGTAGAGCGTGGCGGCGGCGAAGATGACGACCATGCCCGCGCCGTTGGTCCTGGAGAGCAGGGTCAGGCCGAGCACCGCCAAGGCGGAGCAGGTGGCCAACAGGCCGAGCGGCGAAAGTTTGTGGACGATCGGGCCGGCGAAGAAGCGCAGCACCATCATGATGGCCGAGGTATAGACCAGCACCCACGCGGGGTTGTGGCCGGCGGCCTGCATCGGCGCTTCCATGAGCGAGCTGATCCATCCGTCGGTGCCGATCTCCGTGGTGGCGAGCGGCATCATGATGATGATGAGAAACAGCAGGATCGGCCGCCCGAGGGATCTGGTGATGACCGCAAACGCGACGACCACCGCCGCCGTCAAGCCGAGCACCGTAGCCTGGCTCCAACCAAAGACCTGGCCGAGTTGGGCGAAGACGAGCCAGAAGCAGATCAGGGCGCCGAGCGCGCCGAATTCCCTGAGCATGTCCACGTAACCGATTCCGGCCTGCTCGCGTTCGCTCTTGGGGAAGGTGCGGCCGATGAGCATGAGGAAAAAGACGATCGCCGGCACGAGAATCAGGCCGAGCGTCAGTCGCCAGTCGGAGTTGCCGGCCAAAGCGATGGCGCAGAGGCCGCCGAGGACCAGGCCGCCGGGCCAGCCGGCGTGCAGGATGTTGAGCCATTTCACCTTGTCCTTGTTGAACATGGTGGCGACGACCGGGTTGATGTAGGCTTCCACGGTGCCGTTGCCGAGGCCGAGGATGATGCTACCCCAGTAGAGGAGTTGGTAGCCGTGCTTCTGGGCGGCGGCGAGGTCGGCGCCGCTGGCACCTTGAATGGCCGCGTAAGCCATGAAGGCCATACCGGTGTAGACAAGGTAGCAGAGGAACGAGAAGACCATGGCCACCTTGTAACCGATGCGGTCGATGAAAAGGCTGAAGATGATGATGCTGACACCGAACGGCCAGATGCCCGCGCCCTGCAGTTCGCCGACGGCGACCTTGTCGAGGCCGAAGTCGGTGACGAACTGGCCGCCGCAGAGGATCATGCGGCTGATGAAGGCGTAACTGGTGGTGATGAGGGCGATGAAGCAGCCCCAGAAGAGGAGTTGGTTTTCTTTTGTGTTCATTGTGGGTGCAGGGTGCGGGGCGGGAACCGAGCCACGGATCTTCGTGGGGGGGGCGCGCAGTGTGAGGGTCGGCTCCGGGTGTTGCCCTAGCAAGCCCTATTTCTACAATGGTGCCATCATGCGCGCGGCACCGCTCCTCCTTCTTGTCCTTCTTGCCGTCCCGGCCCCGGGGGCGGGGCTGACGGAGGAGATTGTTTTTCTCGAGACGGGCGAGGCGATCCCCGTGCGCCGAGCGGTTCCGGTCTCCCGCCCGGAGATCAAGGCCGAGGGCATCTCGCTCGGCTTCACCGCCGCGCCGCCGCGCATCGAATTCGATCCCGTCGAGGCGCGGCGCACCAGCCGCCAATCCCTGAATCTCCAAGGTCGCGTCACGCCGGACGGCGGTCCCGAAATCGGTTACGATTTCGATGCTCGTGTGCAACGGGTTGATCCGGTGACCGGCGAGTATCTCGACCCGGCCATGGCCAAGAGCATGGTTCTTGGACACCGGGGATACGTCCGCTGGAATGCTGCTCGCTGGATGCGGTTTCTCGCCTCGACCGGAATCGAGAGCACAACGCGCGACATGTTGCCCGAGCCCGAACGTGTGGTCCGTCACCGGTTCGGCGCGACCTGGCTGGCCGGGCCGCGCACCTCGTTGACCACGGAGGCTGCCACTTCGGCCCGTTGGCAATCGGGCGATGTCTTGCCGCAGGACGACTCGCTTTCCACGCGTTTCGAACAACGGGTCGGTGCATGGCCGCTGAACTTTTCCGTTGCCCATGTCTTTTCGCGACCTTCGCTGTCCGGTGTTCCGTCCGCGCCAACCACGAGCCAAAGGGTCATGCCGTCGCTGCGGTGGACCGTGGATGACGATACCGCATTGACGCTCGGCTTCGAGTCGGCCTCGGTCTCCCGTGAAACGGAGGGCGCCCCGCAGCAATCCGGCATCCATGCGGCGGAAGTGCGCCTCGAGGCGGCGGACCGCCTCGCCCTGCGCATCCGGGGAAGTTTGGAAAGCCGCACCGAACCGGGTGCCGAGGCTGGCGATGCGGCTTCGGTCGAAGTCATACCGGGACTCTCCACCGGTCTCGATCTCGAGGTGTTGCCGGGCTTCACCGCTGGGGTGGGTGTGCATTTCGGGCGCCAACCGGGGACGGCGGAGAGCAAGCCTGCCGGTTCCTGGCCCGCGGTGACCATTTTCGGAGCCGCCGATTTCTGATCTTCTCGCAAACCGCGATCACCCGCTGAGCATGTCCTACGCTGTGCGCCGATTTAAGGACGAGGCCGCGAGGTTGCTGACATTCTATCGCTTGCCCTACGCCGCCACTACGATGACGCCTTGGCGCGTCGAGGCAGCCGGAGAAATGCTTGAGTAATACC
>JAFMJK010000093.1 GCA_017853515.1 Chthoniobacterales bacterium
GGGCGCGCCGAGATCTTCCGGGCGGTAGAGCGGCTGGGCGTGGAGCTGATGCTTCATCGCGGTTGGAAAGGCAGGGGCGCGCGGCTCGCGTGCCCGCGGTCAAGCCATCGGACGAGCGGGCCGCTCGACCCTACCTGAACAGACAGGGTCATCGGGATTGCAGCGCGCGCGCCATGCGGTCCAGCGCTTCATCGAGTTGCGCGCGCGGACAGCCGAAATTCAAACGGAGAAATCCGGGTTCCGCCCCGAAGGGCACGCCGTCGGACAGGCCGGCGCCATGGTCTTCGAAAAATTTGCACGCATTGGGCAGACCGAGAGCGCGGGCGTCAAGCCAGGCGAGGTAAGTGGCCTCGACATGCCAGGTGCGGATGCCGGGGAGCGAGGATGCGACAAAACTTTCCACGCGGTCGCGATTGGACCGCAGGACCTCGAGGAGTCGATCGCGCCAGGGCCATCCATGGCGCAATGAGGCTTCACAACCGGAGTAACCGAAGGCGTTGATTTCGGTGATGAGTCCGCGTGCGGCGCGCTGGAAGGTGCGGCGTGTTGCGGCGTCGGGAATAACCAAGAAGGCGCAGGCCAGGCCCGCCAGATTGAATGTCTTGCTCGGAGCGAACATGGCGACGACGGGCGGGCCGTCGGGACCCGAGAATTTCAGTCCGCCGGTGTGCGGCACATCATCGAGCACGAGATCGCAATGGATTTCGTCGGAAACGAGCACAAGGCCATGTCTGCGGCAGAAGTCGGCCAGGCGCGCGATGGTGCTGTCCGGAAAAACGCGGCCGACGGGATTGTGCGGATTGCACAAAATGAAAACCTTAGTCTGCGGTGTGACGGCTTTCTCCAGCGCTTCGAAGTCGATGTCCCAGACGCCGTTGTTTTCCGCGAGGTCGACTCTGCGCAGTCCGACGCCGGCGAACTCAGGTGCGCTCAAAAACGGCGGATAGACGGGCGTGCAGGTGAGGACTTCTTCGCCGGGTTGGACAAAGGCGCGGCAGGCCACATTGAGGGCAGGGACGAGCCCGGGGAACCAAACGATTTCCTCGGGCTTCGCTGCGTAGCCATGGTGCGCCTGCAGATAATCGATGGCGGCTTCGACGGTCGACTTCGGCGGCACGGTGTAGCCGAAGACGCCGTGGGCAGCGCGTTCCTGCAGCGCGGCGATGATCTCCGGTGCGGAAAGAAAGTCCATGTCGGCCACCCACATGGGCACGACGTCGCGTCCGGGGTAGCGCTCCCATTTGAGCGATCCGGTGCCGCGGCGGTCGGGACAGGTGGTAAAATCGTAATTCACGGAGCGTGAAAGAATGTCACTACCGTCGCGCGGGGCAAGACGGATGCGCGTCAGACGGCGCCCGGCCCCAGTTTCAGCCAGAGGAAATAGGCGGCGAAGGCGGCCTGCAGGATGATGGCGACCCAACTCCAGGCGGTCATGGCTGTGCCGGGTTGCAGATGCTTTGGAACTTCATCCGCATGGATGGCGCGGTGGTTGAAGTAGGACAGAACCGGTGCGGTGAGGAACGAGAGCGTGGTGGCGAGGTCGACGAGCGCGGTGAAACTGGACATTCCCCAGATGAGAATGGCGATGGCGCCGAGCGAGAGAGCGGCGAATGTCGCGCGGTAGATCCGCCGGTCGCCTTCGAACGGCACCCGCAACTCGGGCGCGGCGTGCGGGGAAAAGGCGAAGCGCAGTTGCACGACAAGCGCGGCGATGACGCGCGGGAAAGCGTCGACCACCGTGACCACGGTGGAGAGCATGACGAGAAACGCCGCGGTGCCGATGACCGGGCGGGCCCATCCGCCGAGACTTCTCGTGTAAAGTTCGATGACTTGCGCGGCGAACTTCGAGGTGTTGTTCTCGAAGGTCAGGCCTTGCCCATACATGAGTCCGGTGCCGAGGAGAACGAAGGCGAGGGCGAGCAGCAGGGTGGCGAGATAACCCGCGTCGAAATCGAGCAGCACATTCCGCGGTTCGGGTTTGACGCCGCAGTGATTGGCGCGCGCCAGTGTCCACAAAGAACTCCACACCGAGATATCGATGGCCGAAGGCATCCAGCCGATGAGAGCGACGCAGAATGCGATCCCCGCGGCGTCGAAAACCGCGCCTTGCGGAACGAGCGCGCCCCAAGACCACGTGATCTTGTCCCACTCGGTGACCATGGCCCAGACCGTGCAGACGGTGAGGACGGGCATGACGACTTTGATGAAGCGGTCGAGCCAGACGTATCCACCGCACGACAAAAGACCCGCGCACAGGGCGAGGAGCGCGGCCGAGACAAGAGCGGGTCCGTTGGCCGCGCCAACTGTCGCGGCGAGAAGCGGTTCCAGGCCGAATGTCGCGATGGCCACGCCCGCCGCGACCAAAGTCACCACCGCCGTGATGGTGAACATGGTGGCGAGGGTCAACAGCGCGAAAACAACGAGCGTCCATTTGCCCTGCCGGCGGTAACCGTCGAGCAACGAATGCCCGGTTGCCGCGGCGTAGTGCGGCCCGAAGCGGAACGCGGGGAATTTGACCGCATTGGCCAAAACGACGACGACCAGCATGGACAACCCGAAGCTCGCGCCCGCACGGGTCGACTGCACCAGATGCGACACACCCACCGCGGCTCCGGCGAAGAGGAGACCCGGACCGAAGGCCGACCAGAACGAGCGGGCTTGGGCGGGTGCGTTCATGGGCGGGGAGGTTGATAAGATGCGGCGGTGTCCGCAGGCGAGGAGAAAGCAAGCCGCAGAGGACGCCGAGCGGAAACGGCGGGTCGCTCCGTCCCGGTGCGATAACTTTTGAGGATCATCGCGACGGGAACATCGCGAGCCGCTTTATGCGGCGGTCGACTGCGCGAGTTTGCCGTCGTCGAGATCCTTGATAACGGTGCAGAGATAGACCGGATCGGGACTGTGCAACCGGTATTTGGTGATTTCCTTTTTTTCGATGACGCGGAAGCCGTAGCGCTCGAAGACTTTGGCGCCGCGGCGATCCTCGAAGGTCACGACCTGCCCGAAGACCTGTTTTTCGCCGTTGGCGCGCAGATGGTTGAAATATTGCACGAGCAACTCGCGTGTGCCGGCGATGCCCTGCGCCTCGGGCAACATGTTGAAATGAAAATGCGGAATGCGGCGCGGAGCGGCGGGAACTTCGCGCCACGCATTGAGGAGAATCCAGCGCACGAAAGCCTTCGACGCTTTGTTGTAGCGCGGGTAGCGGAAGATGCCCTTGGCGAACAACCGGAGATTGGTGGCAAATCCGTGCAACTGGTGGAGGAATGGACGGCGCGAGCCGAGGAGATAACCCTTCACTTCGCCGTCCTGCTCGAGCACGAAGGAGGACTCCGGTTCCCAGTCGGTGTAAAAACTCGTCAGGTAGTCGGCGAAAAGCTCGCGGTCCTCGAACACCGGATCGATGGCCTTGCCGAGATATCCGGTCTCGCAGCACAGGCGGCGGACCGCGTCGCGGTCACTCGGACGATACGGCCTGATGACGTCGTCGGCGGGCATGGCGTCGCTGTCTCTTACTTCCCGATCACGTCCTCGTAAACGCCAAAAAGCCGCGTGAAGACGCTGTCCCAGGAGTAACTATGCCTGACGCGGGCGGCGGCTTCCGCTCCATCCGCCGCCAGATCGCGCGAGGCCATGCGGCGGATGGATTCAGCCAGCGCCTGCGGTGTGTTTTCCGCCGCCCAATGTGTCTGGTCGGTGAAGATGATGCGATCCATGTAGCTCCCGCGTATGCCCACCACCGGCGTGCCGCTGGCTTGGCTTTCCAGCGCGACCAAACCGAAAGTTTCCTGCAGGCTGGGATGCACGAAAAGGTCGGCCGCGCGGTAAAGGCGCGCCAGTTGTTGTCCGTCCCCCTGGTAAGGCAACCAGTGGACATCGCGGCGGCGCTCGAGCAGGCGCTCGAGGTGGCGGCGTTCGGTGCCGTCGCCGACCACGACCAGGCTGAAGCGGGTTTCGTCCAACAGCGTGAACGCATCGAAAAGCGTGGTGACATTCTTTTCCGGGGCGAGCCGCCCGACGTAGAGAAGGAGAATTTTCTCCCCCCCGATGTCGAGTGCCTCGCGCACCCCGCGGCGTTCGTCCGGCGCGGGCCGCGCGTGGAAAAGCGCCGTGTCGACGCCGAGTTCGCCGAGGCGCGTGTTGGGCACGCCCCAACTTTCGAGCAGCTGGCGCAGGGCGGGCGAGGGAACGATGGTTGCATCGAAGCGGCTGTAAAGCTCGCGCACGTAGCGGCGCGAGACGTCCCGCATGATGTCGACGGCGATGCGGCCGAAGAATTTCCGGATGGTGCGCAGATAAGCCTCGGGAAAGTGCGAGTGGTAGAATCCGACCACCGGAATGCCCAGCGCGGCGCCGGAGGCGAGGGCTTTCCATGCCACCTGGTAGGGATCGCCGGACTCGATGACGTCGGGACGCTCCTTCTCGAGAATTTCTTCCACCGCCGTGAGGTTGAGCAGCATGCGGTAGCGGGCGGTGCGCGAGACGAGCGGCGCGCGGATGGTGTAAACGCCCGCGGGGCCATCCTGCCGGAAACTGTTTTTTTCGCCGGGAATGACGAGCACATGGCGGTCGTCGGGGCGCGCGCGTTTCATCCACGCGACTTTCTCGGAAACGTAACGTTTCACCCCGCCGCCGACCGGCGAGTAAAATTGGGTGAGGTCGCAGACTTTCATGGGGCGCGGCCGCCTGCCGCGGTCGGCCGCTATTCGCGCGCCGCGAGATACCGCTCGGCCTCGATGGCCGCGGCGCAACCCTGCCCGGCGGCGGTGATGGCCTGACGGTAAACGTGGTCGGCCACGTCGCCCGCGGCGAAAACGCCGGCCACGTTTGTTTTCGTGCCTCCGTGCTGGATGAGGTAGCCGTTCTCGTCCATGTCGAGTTTGCCCCGGAACGGCGCGGTGTTCGGGGTGTGGCCGATGGCGACGAAGACGCATTTGACGGCGAGTTCCTCGCGCGCGCCGGTGCCGGTGTCTTCCAGCACGATGCCGCGCATTTCGCCGGCGTCGTCGGTGAGATAGGCCGCCGGCTTGCGGTTCCAGAGAGTTTTGATCTTGGGGTTGGAGAGGGCGCGGTCGGCCATGATTTTCGAGGCGCGCAGGGTGTCGCGGCGGTGGATCAGGTAAACGACCGAAGCAAAGCGGGTGAGGAATGTCGCTTCCTCGCAGGCCGAATCCCCGCCGCCTATGACACAAACGGGGACATCGCGGTAGAACGCGCCGTCGCACGTCGCGCACGAGGTCAGGCCGTGCCCGATGAGTTTTTTCTCGTCCGGAAGGTCGAGCCAGCGCGCCGCCGCTCCGCTGGCGATGATCAGCGTCTCGGTTTCGATCCAGTTGCCGTCGACCTTGAGGCGGTGGTGCCGGTCGCCTTTTTCGAACTCCTCGAGGGTTCCGTATTGGAAGCGCGCGCCGAATTTTTCCGCCTGCGCGTGCATGCGCATGATGAGATCGGGACCATCCACACCCTCGGGAAATCCGGGAAAGTTCTCCACCGCGGTGGTGGTGGTCAGTTGTCCGCCGGGTTGGCGTCCCTCGAGAACGAGCGGGGAGAGTTGAGCGCGGCCGGTGTAGATGGCCGCGGTGAGTCCGGCGCAACCGGTGCCGACGATGACGACTTTTTCCATGAAGCGGCGAGTCTAGCGGAGACGATGTCGGGGGGCCAAGCTCGGGAGGAGTTGAGGGTTGAGGGATGGGAGTTGAGAGAGGGGATCAGCCGAGGATGGCGCGCAGTTCCCGTTCCAGTTCGGCGAAGCGTTCGTCGCTCAGCACCGAGACGCGCGAGCATGTCTCGAGGAGGTCCTCCTCGATTTCCGCCCACGAGCGGCAGCCGCCGAACGATTTCCGCCATGCAACGCTCCGGGGCGGGTCGAGGCGGTAAACGCGAAGGAGGGCGATCTGCACGCCGGGCCCGGGTTTTTGCTCGAAGCGGCTTTCCACCTCGGCAGGGGCGAGAATGTGGAAGGCCTGCAGCTTCGAGAGGATCGCGCGGTCGGTCACCACCTTGTGCCAGACCAGCGTGGCGGCGTGCCGGATTTCGACCGACTCGCGCTCGCCTTCGGTGCCGGCCTGGCGGGCGGCGAAGTCTGCTTCCGGCACGACACGCTCGGATTGCTGATGAAAAAAAGTGGGCAAAAGGGCGAATTCCTCGTGTTCGAAGCGCAATCCGTCCTTGCCTTCCGCGATCCCCCCCTTGCGGATGACGATGATCTGGCGCCCCGAACCGAGGGCCTCGCAGACCACATCCCATTCCTTCAAAGCAACCAACATGGTCGCCGATCCTAGCCACTTCGGGCGCGCGGGCCAAGACAGCCTTCTTTCCGGGCTTGACCCGGGAGCCCCGATCCAGCACTTAAATCGCGTTTCCGCGCCCTCCGGCGCCCCGCCAACCACCCGATCCCGATGATTTTCCGCGCGCTCCTGAGCCTTCTCCTATTGGCCGCTGCGACAGTTGCCTCCTTCGCGCAGCTGGCCGCGCCTCCGGCCGGTCCCGTGGTCAAGGCGATCGCGGTGGATTATGTCGGCCCCGAAACGATCAGCCGCGAACGCGTTCTGGCCAACCTCAAAACGCAAGTGGGCGACACCTATTCCGAGCGCTTGGCCGAGGAAGATGTGAAGACACTTTTCGCCACGGGCGATGTGGCCAACGTGCGCATCTTCGCCCAGCCGCAGGATGACGGCGTCAAAGTCACCGTGCTCCTGCAGGGCCGCTCGACCGTCACCGAAGTCCTCATCGAAGGCGCGACGGAGATCAGCCCGGACCGCTTGCGCCGCGAACTCACCTACAAAGTCGGCGATCGTTTGAGCGAGGAGCAGGTCGAGAAATCCCGCCAAGCCATGGTCGAGATGTACCAGGACCGCAATTTCGGCGAGGTCAGCATCACCACGCGCATCCAGACGGACGATCGCACGGGCGACTCGCGGGTGGTTTACACGGTGAGCGAAGGGAGCAAGCAGGTGGTCAAGCGCATCAGCTTCAACGGCAATGATGCCGTGCTGGCCAAAGACCTGCGCAAGGCGATGAAGACCAAGACGGCCAACCTGCTTTCCATCTTGAACAAGAGCGGCCGCCTCGTCCCCGCCCAACTCGAGGAAGACCGCACGGCCATCCGCACCGTGTATCAGAACCGCGGTTTTGCCGACGTGCAGGTCACCGAGGTGCAGGTCGTGCCGATATCGGGCAACGGCGTCGAGCTGGTCTACACGATCGTCGAGGGCCAGCAGTATTCCGTGGCGCAGCTCAAGCTTGACGGCGTTCTCGTCGCTTCGGCCGACGAACTCAGGGCGAAGCTCAAGATGACGGACGGGTCGCTCTACACGCCCGACGGCATGAATGCCGACATGAAAACGCTGCGCGACTTCTACGGCACGCAGGGTTACATCGAGGCGAACATCATCCCGGAAATTTCCCCGGTCGGCGCGGGGCAGGTCAACCTCACCTACCGCATCGACGAAGGCACGCAATCCTACGTCAACCTGATCAACATCCAGGGCAACACGCGCACCAAGGACCACGTCATCCGCCGCGAATTGGCCGTCTCGCCCGGCGACGTCTACGACACCGTGCTCGTCGACGTGAGCAAGCAGCGCCTCGAGAACCTCAACTATTTCTCGCAGGTCCAGACTGTGCCGACCGACACGATGATTCCCGGGCGCAAGGACCTCAATGTCATCGTCGAGGAGAAGCGCACCGGTTCGTTCAACTTCGGCGCGGGCTTCAGCACGATCGACAGCCTCGTCGGCTTCGCCGAAATCCAGCAGACCAACTTCGACCTTTTCGGTTGGCCCGATTTCGTCGGCGGCGGCCAGCGCCTGCGCATCCGCGGACAATACGGTATCGAGCGTGCCGACGCCGTGGTGTCCTTCACCGAGCCCTGGTTCCTCGGGCAGCAACTCTCGCTCGGCACGGAACTTTTCTACCGCGAAGCGAGCTTCCTCAGTCCGCTCTACAACCAGTCGAACTACGGCGGCG
>JAFMJK010000094.1 GCA_017853515.1 Chthoniobacterales bacterium
TTTTTGCCCACAGTCTGGCCTGAATTCGCCCTTCGTCCTCGAATCCCGGCCCACATATCTCTGTAGAAAGCAGGGACGTGAAAAGCGCTTGCCGTCTGGCACGCAACTTGCTTTTTAGACGATCGTTCAATCCGGCGTCCTGCCAAGGTCGTCTAAAACAAGAAACAAAACCCACACTCAAAAACATGATCAAAAATCTGCTTACCCTGTTTGCCGGCGTGGCCTTGGTTGCTCCCATGGCGCTCGCCCAAGTCGATACCGGCACCTCGGCCGGAGCCGTCGCTCTGGATCGCGCCCGCTCTGGCCCGGTTGCTGTTAGCCAACCGACCACCACCACCGAAACCGTCACCGTTTCCGACGGCAAAAGCCTCAACAAAAAAGTCGTCATTGAGGAAGAGTCCGAAAAATGGTGGTCGGTCAACGCCTCCACTGGCTGGGACAGCCTCTACATGTTCCGCGGCGCCAACCTCCTCGGCAACGGCCGCGGACTCTACTGGCTCGGCGGCGACATCGGCATCACCCCTTGGGAGAATGGCGCCTTCACCGCGGGCGTTTGGTATGGCGTCAGCTCGTCCTCGAGCCGCCAATATCAGGAGCTCGACGTCTTCGTGGATTACACCCACAGCTTCGGTCCTCTCGACGCCTCGTTCGGCTGGATCTATTACTACTATCCGAACAGCTTCGGCCTCGGCGGCCCGGACCTCAGCCAAAACGAGCTCTACTGGGCGCTCGCCTACAACCTCGAGATTGGCTCGGTGACCATCACCCCGAACGCCACCTACTTCCTCAACGTCGGCCCTCACGCGGGTGATGGCGGTTGGACGGAGCCCGGTGCGTCGTATCTGCTCCTGCAAATCGACTTCGGTATTCCGGTCACCGATTGGCTCGCGGTCGAACCGTATGTCGCCTACGGCATCAACTTCGGGTTCAACGCCAACAACAACGGCAACTTCTTCGACGGCGGAAACAACTTCCAGCTCGGGGTTGCTATGCCGTTCCAAATCACCAGCTGGTTCGGCATCTCGCCCTACGTTGCCTACTCCTACCAATGGATGGATATCGCCGGCACCGACGAGAACACCTGGTGGGCTGGCGTGAGCGCCAACTTCTCCTTCTGATTATCTGATAGGTTGCACCAAAACCCTTCCGGCTCCGGTCGGAAGGGTTTTGTTTTTTCTGGGACGGCGCATGACAAGCGCGCCGCACGTGCTTAAATTCCCGATCTCGGCATGGAAATCCTCCAACTTCTCGGCGTGGCGGTGGGTCTGGCCTCCCTGGCCGGCCTGAATCTTTACCTCGTGGTCTTTCTCACCGGTCTGGCCATACGCCTCGACTGGATCAACCTCGCGCCGCAATACGCCCGCCTCGAGGTGTTGGCCGACCCGTGGATCATCGCCTTCTCCGGCGTCCTCTTCGCCATGGAGTTTTTGGCCGACAAGATCCCGTGGGTTGATTCGGCCTGGGATGCGGTGCACACCGCCATCCGTCCCCTTGGTGCGGCACTGCTTGGCGTGCTTGTCCTCGGCGACAGCAATCCGGTCTTCAATGTGGTCGTCGGACTGCTTGCGGCGTGGCTCGGTTTCACCACGCACGCGCTCAAAGCCACCGCGCGCCTGCAGGCCAATGCCTCGCCCGAACCGCTCTCCAACATCGCGCTGAGCGTGGCCGAGGACACCACGGTCGTCTTGGGGCTCGGCCTCATTTTCACCTATCCGCTCGTCGCGCTGGTCATCGCCGTGATTTTTCTCTCGGCCGTCTGGTTTTTTGTTCCGCGCATGCTGCGCGCCACGTGGGTCAAGCTGTGGCTTTGCGGGCGCAAGCTGCGCTTGGCCGCGGAGGAAACACCGGTCGGCGAGCTGGCCGACGGATTACCCACTGCCGCGCGGCATGCCGTGCTCGACGCGGCCGGTCCCGAATGGCGCATTGCTTGGGCGGTTCCTTGCATTTCCGGCCCCGGCCCCGGTTATCCGCGCAACCGGTTCGGCTGGCTGGTCATGGCCGACGGGCCCGCGCCCATGATGTATTTCGTCGCCCGCGGCCGTCCGCGACGTCCCTTTGCTTTGGTGCCCGGTGCCCCCGCCTCGGCGCGCCTCGAGCCGAAATTTCTCGCCGACACGCTCGTTCTCTCTTGGTCAGGGGGCGGCGAGCAGGCCCGCTTCCTCTTCGATCGCGGTTCGCGCGCCCTCGCGCGTCTCGTGGCGGAGCGCCTTTCTCCGCCATTGTCCGTTCCGGCCTGATTTCGGGGTTTGCCCGGCGGCTCCGGAAAGGCAAAACTGACCGTTCATGTCGCAACGCAGTATTCTTGTCACCGGCGGGGCCGGTTTCATCGGAGCGAAAGCCGCGGATCTCTTTCTCCGCGAGGGCTGGCGCGTGGGTATTATTGATGACTTCAACGATTTCTACGACCCGGCGATCAAGCGGGCCAATATCGCCGCCTTGCCCGGGCAGCCGGAACTTTTCGAAGGAGACATTTGCGACCCGGCGGCCGTCGAGCGCGCGTTCGCGCCGGGATGGGATGTCGTCCTGCACCTCGCGGCCCGTGCGGGCGTGCGTCCTTCCATCGAGAACCCCGATCTCTATGCGCGTACCAATGTGTTGGGCACGCTGCAGGTGCTCGATGCGGCCGTTAAACACAAAGTCGGCAAGTTCGTTTTCGCCAGCAGCTCGTCCGTTTACGGGGCCACGGAGGAAGTTCCTTTCCGCGAGAGCGCCGCATTGCGCCGCACTTTCAGTCCCTACGCGGCGACCAAAGTGAGCGGCGAGCAGATCTGCTCGACTTACTCCAGCCTGCACGGATTGCCGGTGGTCATTCTCCGCTTCTTCACCGTCTACGGCCCGGGTCAGCGTCCGGACTTGGCCATCCACAAATTCACCCGCGCCATCTGGGAGGGGCGGCCGATCCAGCAGTTCGGCGACGGCTCCAGCCGGCGCGACTACACTTACATCGACGACATCGTGCAGGGCGTGCGTGGAGCGGTGGACTACAGCCGGGCCAAATTCGACATCTTCAATCTCGGCGAATCGGAAACGACCTCGCTGACCGGATTGATCACCGCGATCGAAAGCGCTCTCGGCAAAAAAGCGGTCATCGAGCGCAAGCCCGATCAGCCCGGCGACATGCCCGCCACTTGGGCCGATATTTCCAAAGCCCGGCTTCTTCTCGGCTACGCGCCGCAGACGAAAATCAGCGAAGGAATCCCGAAATTCGTCGAGTGGTTCCGCGCCACCGTGTCATGAACTCCGCGCCGGCCAGCGTCGTCGAATTGGCGCAGGCCTTGGTCCGCATTCCCAGCGTCAACCCGGACGGCGATCCCGGCACCGATCGCACCGGCGAGGAGGCTTGCGCTCTTTTTCTGCGCGATTTTTTGGCGTCGCTCGGTGCCGAGGTGCGCGTGGAAGAAGTCTTGCCCGGCCGTCCCAATGTCGTCGCCCGCTTCGCTGTCGCGGAGAAAAAACCGCGGCTGCTTTTCGCGCCACACACCGACACGGTCAGCGTGGCCGGCATGACCGTCGATCCCTTCGGCGGCGACATCCGCGACGGCAAACTTTACGGCCGCGGCGCGACCGACACCAAGGGACCGATGGCCTCGATGCTTTGGGCGCTGCGCGAATGCCGCGGGCTTCTGCCGTCCCTCCCGCATGAGATCTGGTTCGCCGGCTTGATGGGTGAGGAGGCCGGGCAGGACGGGGCCAAAGCGCTTGCCGCGAAGGAGGCGTTTGATTTTGTCGTGGTCGGCGAACCGACCGGACTGGATGTCGTTTTCAAACACAAGGTCGACGTCACCGCGCGCATCGTCGCCGCCGGCCGCTCGGCCCACAGCTCGTGCCCGGAGCGCGGCGAGAACGCCATCACCAAGCTGGCCAGCGGACTTCTCGCGCTGCAGGAGGAACTTGCCGACTGCTTCAAACAAATCGTGGATCCCGTCCTGGGACATCCGACTTTCAGCATCGGCACGATCCGTGGCGGGACGAAATTCAACATCGTCCCCGATCACGCCGAAGCAGTCATCGATCTCCGGCTGCTTCCTTCGCAGTGGAAGGAGAACGAGGCGGAAGACGTCTTCCGGGTGATGCGCGGCGCTTGCCCGGGCCTCCGCGTCGAGCGTATCGCCGGTTCGCAAGCGCTCGATACCGACCCTTCGCACGCCCTCGTGGGGAAACTCGTTGCGGCGGGCGGCAAACCGGCCGGAGCGGCTTGGTTTTGCGACGCCGCCATTTTTTCTTCCCGCGGCATCCCGGCGGTCGCCGTCGGACCGGGCTCCATTGCACAAGCGCACACGGAGGACGAATTTATCGAACTCGCCGATCTCGAGCGCGGTGTGGACTTTTTCAAAAAGTTTCTCCACGGGCTGCACATTGGCTAGCATCCGCCGTCTGTCTCCATGAACGCACCCGCCAAAACCGCCATCAGCCCGACCCGCGTGGAAAATTTTCCCGAGTGGTATCAGCAGGTGATCAAGGCCGCCGATCTCGCGGAGAATTCCGATGTGCGCGGATGCATGATCATCAAGCCCTGGGGTTGGGGGATTTGGGAAAACATGCAGCGTCAGCTGGATGCCATGTTCAAGGCGACCGGGCACGTCAACGCCTACTTCCCGCTCTTCATTCCCCTGAGCTTTCTCGAAAAAGAGGCCGAGCACGTCGAGGGTTTCGCCAAGGAATGCGCCGTGGTCACGCACCACCGCCTCGAGGAGAAGGACGGCAAGCTCGTCCCGGCGGGCGAACTCAACGAACCGCTCATTGTTCGTCCCACCTCGGAGACGATCATCGGCGCGGCCTACGCGCGCTGGGTCCAGAGCTACCGCGACCTTCCCCTCCTCATCAACCAGTGGGCCAATGTGGTTCGCTGGGAAATGCGCCCGCGCTTGTTCCTTCGCACCGCCGAGTTCCTCTGGCAGGAAGGCCACACCGCCCACGAGACGATGGAAGAGGCGGTCGCCGAGACGGACAAGATGCTCGGTGTCTACGAGAAATTCGCCCGCGAACACTTGGCCCTGCCGGTTTTCACCGGTGAAAAGTCGGAAAGCGAACGCTTCCCCGGCGCGGTGAGCACGCTTTGCATCGAAGCCATGGTGCAGGACCGCAAAGCGATCCAAGCAGGCACTTCGCATTTTCTCGGACAGAACTTCTCCCGCGCGGCCGGAATCGAATTCGCCGCGCGCGACGGCAGCCAGCAGTTCGCCTGGACAACGAGCTGGGGTGTGAGCACGCGCCTCATCGGAACGCTCATCATGGCGCACTCGGATGACGACGGGCTCGTCCTCCCGCCGCGCGTCGCGCCCGCGCAGATCGTCATTCTTCCGGTCTTGGCCAAGGAGGAATCCCGCGCGGCAGTGCTCGAGGCGGCGGAAAAGCTCGCCGCGCAACTGCGTGCGCAGACTGCCTTCGGTGAACCGATCCGCGTCGAGATCGACCGCCGCGATGCCGGTGGCGGTGTCAAAAACTGGGAGTGGATCAAAAAAGGCGTCCCGCTGCGCGTGGAAATCGGTCCGCGCGACATCGAAAAGGGCTGCGTGGCGGTCAGCCGCCGCGATCGCGGTCCGAAGGAAAAAGAATTTCCGTCCATCGGCGAATTTGTCTCCGGTGCCGGGCCGCTCCTCGGGTCGATCCAAGCCGGTCTGCTCGAGCGGGCGACCAAGTTCCGCGACGAACACACCCGCAAAATCGATTCGGCGGAGGAATTCCGCGCCTTCTTCACCGCGAAAAACGCGAGTCAGCCCGAAATCCACGGAGGATTCGCCCTCTCGCATTGGGACGGAACGCGCGAGACGGAAGAAAAAATCAAAGACGAACTCAAAGTCACCATCCGCTGCGTCCCGCGCGACGGCGATGCGGAGCCTGGCATCTGTCCTTTCAGCGGCCGGCCGAGCGCGCGGCGGGTGGTGTTCGCCAAGTCTTACTGATGCGCCGTTTTGTCTGCGCCGCACTTCTGCTCTTGGCGGCGGAGCGTCCGGCGCACGCGCAATGGCCGTGGCAATTGCTCGGCTTGCTCAAGCCCGATGGGCGCATCGATCCGTCGCTGCTGACCGAATGTTCCGGACTCGTGCAGAGCTTGCGCTACGCGGGTATTTTCTGGGCGCTGGGCGATTCGGGCAGCGGCGCGGTCATCGTGCCGGTCACCGCCGGAGGAGCGCTCGCGCCCGGCTGGGAACAGCCGGTGCGGGTGGAAGGATGGAAAAATTACGACTGGGAGGATCTTGCTCTCGACGGGAAAGGAAATCTCATCATCGCCGATGTCGGCAACAACAGCGGGAAGCGCAAGCAATTGATGCTTCATTTTGTGCGCGAGCCGAAACCCGGAGACACCGTGGTCCGTCCGACGCGGACTTTGCGCGTGCATTACGAGGACCAGAAAGAGCCTTCCCCGGATTTCGACTGCGAGGCGGTGTTCTGCGCGGACGGACGGATTTTTTTCCTGACCAAGCGCCGCAGCGACGGGCAGACCGTCCTCTACCGGTTGTCCGGCGACTCTCCGCACCGATCCAACGCGCTGCGCCGTGTCTCGTCTTTTCCCGTCGGCGGGATGGTGACCGCCGCCGATGTTTCGCCCGATGGCAAAATGGTTGCCGTTCTCACCTACACCTCCGTCTGGGTGTTCGACTACGACCGACGCAAAGGTGATATTTTCAACGGCACGGTGCGTCGCATGCCCTTCTTCGCCTGGCAAGGGGAGGGACTGGCCTTCGACGGCAACAACTCACTCGTGGTCGCCAACGAGCAGGGGCAACTTTTCCGCGTGGCGCTGGACGATTTCGAGACGGTCAAACCTTGACCGCGCCTTGCCGCAGCCCTGTTCCTCGGGCATAAACACGCACTCATGGATCCGCGCTACGACAAACTGGCTGATGTTCTGGTCAAACATTCCACCGCGCTCAAGCCCGGCGAGAAGGTCCTCATCGAGGTGTCCGACGTGCCGGACGCCATGGTCATCGCCCTGGTCCGCGCGGCCCGCCGGGCCAAGGCCTTGCCCTTTGTCCAGCTGCAGCGCGGGCGCGTTGCGCGCGAGATCGCGATCGGAGCCGTCAAAGAACAAATCGCCGTATCGGCCGAGGTCGAAATGGCGCGGATGAAAAAGATGGATGCTTACATCGCCATCCGCGGCAGCGACAACTCGACCGAGATGAGCGATGTGGCGCCAGAGACGATGAAAATGATCGCATTGACCATGCGTCCGGTGATGAACCACCGCATCAACAAGACCCGCTGGGTGGTCTTGCGCTGGCCGAGTCCGTCGATGGCGCAGCTCGCACAAATGAGCACGGAGGCTTTCGAGGACTACTTTTTCCGGGTGTGCACGGTCGACTACGGCAAAATGCGAAAGGGCATGGAGGCGCTCAAAGCGCTCATGGATTCGACCGACAAAGTGCATATCAAGGCCCCGCAGACCGACCTTCGCTTCAGCATCAAGGGGATCGGATCGGTCATATGCGGGGGCGACCGCAACATTCCCGACGGGGAAGTTTTCACCGCGCCGGTCAAGCGCAGTGTGGAGGGACAGGTGCGTTTCAATGTGCCGACCATCTATCACGGAACGGTTTTCGAGGACGTCCATCTGGAATTCAAAGCCGGCCGCATCACCGGCGCATCGGCCGGACGCAACACGGGGAAGCTCAACTCCATCCTCGATGCCGACGCGGGCGCACGCTTCATCGGCGAGTTTTCCCTCGGCTTCAACCCGCACATCCTTCATCCCATCCGTGACATCCTTTTCGACGAGAAAATCGCCGGATCTTTCCACTTCACGCCGGGGCAAGCCTACGAGGTCGGCGGCAACGGCAACCGCAGCCAGATCCACTGGGACATGGTCTGTATCCAGCGTGCCGACTACGGCGGCGGCGAGGTGTGGTTCGATGGCAGGCTCGTCCGGAAGGACGGACTCTTCACTCTTCCCGAACTCCGATCGCTCAATCCCGACCGCGCCAAGTAAACGATTACATTTCCTCC
>JAFMJK010000095.1 GCA_017853515.1 Chthoniobacterales bacterium
TTTGCCGTGGACGATGGTGTGCCCGGCGTTGTTGCCGCCCTGGCTGCGCACGACGACATCGGCGTCATCGGTCAGGTAATCGATGATCTTTCCTTTGCCTTCGTCGCCCCACTGGGCACCGACAAGAATAGTATTGGCCATGGGAATCTGATGCTCGGCCAAGGGCGGGATGCCGCGGCACAAAACGCGCTTGTTTCTCAAAAACGCGCCCCGCGGGCAAGAACAACCCTCGGCGTCAGGCTTCGGCGGCGCGCGCGTGGCCCGAGGCGCGCAAGGCGGCGTTCACCTCCGGCGTGCGGCGGCGCGAGACGGCCAACTCCTGCCCGTCCGCGAGCGTGAGTTGCAGGCCCTTGCCCGCGCCGCCGCGGTAGGAACGCACCGCCGACAAGCGCACGGCCTGCCCGCGATTGATTTGCGTGAACGCCGACCCGGCCGGTCCGGCCAGGAAATTCTCCAGCGTCTGGCGGACGAGTCCCCGCCGACCGCCGTGTTCCACTTCGAGATAGTTGCCCTCCGCGCTGACCGAGCGGATTTCGGCCAAGGGAACGCGGACGCGCGCGCCGTGTTCCTCCACTTCGAGGAAAGGTTGCGGCGCCTCGGCGGCGCCCTGCCCGAGGCGGGCGAGTTGTTCGCGGGCGCGCTCGACCGCGCGGCGGCAGCGCTGTTCGTCCACCGGCTTGAGCAGATAATCCACCGCGCCCACTTCGAAGGCGCGCACCGCGTATTGCGCGTAGGCCGTGGTGAAGATGACGCAGGCTTTCTTGTCGTCCAGTCCCTCGACCGCCGCGAAGCCATCCGCCCCGGGCAAATGGATGTCCATGAAGATGAGTTGCGGTTGGTGCCGGCGGGCCAGTTGCCGCGCGGCCGCCGCGTCGGAGGCCTGCGCGACGACACGGACGTTCTCCACCGCCGCGAGCACCTGTTGCAAATCGCGCCGCGCGCCCGGCTCGTCGTCCACGATGAGTGCGTCGAGGGTCTGCATGTTCAATTCGCGCCCTTTTCGCGCCCCGGCGCGCTGACGGGCAGTTCGAGCGTGGCGGAAACATCCTCCCCGTCCTGCCGGATGGCAAGCGAGGCGCCGCTGCCGTAGATGGCCTGCAGTCGCGCGTTGGCCGTGCGGATGCCGCCGCTGCGGCCCTGCGGCGCGGGACCGAGCTTGCCGCGGTTGCGCACCTCGGCGATCAATTTCCCGTCCTGCAGCCCGGCGCGCACGACGAGCGGATGTTTTTGCGAGACCTCCCCGTGTTTCACCGCGTTTTCCACGAGGTTGAGGAGCATCATGGGCGGCAACTTCGCATGGTGGGCCGGTCCCTGAATCTCGACCAACCGCGGCAACTCGCGCTCGTAGCGGAAGGCTTGCAACCCGAGGAAATTCTCGCACAGCTGCCACTCCTCGTGCAATGGCACGGTCTCGCGGCTTTGCGCGTCGGTGCTCTCGCGCAGGAAGCGCGAAAGCGTGTCGATGAATTCGCGCGCCTTCTCCGGATCGGTGCGCACGATGCCGCGCACCGCGGCGAGACAGTTGAAAAGCAGATGCGGCGTGAGGCTGGCGCGCAGATTGCGCAGTTCCACCTCGGATTCCCAGGTGCGGCGCCGCGTTTTCTCCAACTGCATGCGGTCCGATGCATCGATGAGCATCCCCGCCGCCTCGCGGGGGGAACCGTCGGGACGCCGGGTCACGATCTGCCAGAACGACAGCGCGTCGCGTCCGCCGAATTGCGTCTCGAGCGAACCGCGGTCCTGCGCCGGTTCGAAAAGTTTGACCGGCGAGCCGTCGCCTTCCAGGCGCAGGCCCTCCGTGTCGTTCCATTCCCAGAATCGCAGGCCGGCCGCTTTTTCCGCCGCGCGCCGCTGGCGTAGGAGGCGCCGGTATTCGCCGCCCGCCGCTCCGACCGGCAGCACGCCGAAGGCGAACACGGCGAAGAGCGAGTAGATGCGCGAATAATCCGCACCCTGCGGCGTGACGAGCGGACCGAAACCCATCCCGGTCAGTATGACAACCGCGACGGCGGCGACGGCGCAGATCAGGCTGGCCCCGCGCAGGCCGGTGGCCACCGCGGCGGCCAGAGCGGGGATGAGCAGGAGGAACGAGGGTTGCCCCAGCCCGAAGGCCAACCACGCGGCCAAGGCGGTGGCGGCGAGGGCGAGGGAGAATCTCCACCACCAGCTGCGCACCGGCATTCTCCACCACACGAGCATGGCCGGGGTGATCAGCGCGATGCCGAAGCCGTTGGCCATGACGAAGCGGAACATATCCTCCCCATCGGCAAGGAAGGGCGTGCCGTCGCCCAACGGCATGAAGCGCGCGCAGAAATAGGCGTTGAGAAAAGGCGGCAACCACGCGGCGCCGATCACGATGGCGAGCAAGCCGCGCAAATCATCGAGACGCGCGCGCTTTCCGATCACCGCGCGCACGATCCCCGCGGCGAGCGCGGCTTCGGCGGTCAAGCCGAGGGCTCCCATGCCGATGAACAAACCGGGAAGTCCCATGTAGACGTTGAAGGCCAGAATACCCGCGGCCACCCCGGCCAGCGCCGGCCATCCCCAAATCAGCACCGCGCCGACCGCCACGCCAGAGGTCGGCCAAAAGGGGCTGACCGCGGAGCCGGTGGTGGACGCAAGCCAGAGGCCGGCGGCCGAGGCCGCCACCAGGCACACCGCCGTAGCCAATGCCCTGAAGACGACCGTGGCCAGAACCGGATAGTGGTCCGAGTGCTCGTCCATGCGTAGGTCAGACCAGATCACCGGCCGTCAGGTCAATGCCATTGGGTAAGCAAGAACCGATCATGAACGCGCGTGCGTATCGTAAGACGTTAATCATGAATTTCTTAAAATTGAAAATTGCCGCGCGTCACAGATTGCGTGCCGTTCATCCCAAGCAAGTTTTGCCGCGTTGAAAACACGCGAAAATACGACCACGTCTGATGCAAGTCGGCGTTGTTCTTTGTTGGTCGTCGGACGCAAGTCCGGCCAACGCAAATGTAGGATGGGTGTCCGCGGGTGCGAGATATCCATTCTCTGGCGTAGTGAGCGGCGCCATGGTGGGGCAACCTGCCATGGCGCTTGTCATTTTGTGCGGCATTTTGCGAGCCGCGGTTTCTCGATGAAAAGTTTTCCCGCGCGCCGGCGCAGATGATGTCCGCGCGGCAAATTGGTTTTTGCCGGTTGATCGTCCGACAACGCGACTTCGCGCGCGCGTTCGATGGTTTCGAAATCGATCTCGTTCCCGGTGCGCGCCCGCAACCAGGCGCGGAGCAGACGTCGTTGGTGCGCCAACGGCTTGCCACGCAGCGCCCGCGCATCGAGCTGCGCAGCGCGCGCTTCGTCGGCGACCAGAGACTCCATCCACTCGTCCTCCGCCGCGAGGATTTCGCCCGCTCGGGCCATGACCGGAACCGGATCGTGTCCGACCGCGCGCTGCAAGGCCGGCAGCACTCCGTGCCGCACGCGATTGCGCGTGAACTCGTCGGAACGGTTCGATTTGTCTTCGCGCCAGCGCAGCTTGCGGGCCTTGGCATATTTTTCGATTTCCTCGCGCGTGAAAACCAAGAGGGGGCGCATGATGACGATGCCTTCGACCAGGTCAGCCTCGGCGCGCAGGCTGCCAAGTCCGCGCCGTCCGCCGCCCCGCGCCAGATGGAAGAGCATCGTCTCCGCCGCGTCGCCGGCGTGGTGAGCGAGAAAAACAACCGTGGCGCCATGCTTCATCGCCGCGAGGGCAAAAAATTCCCGTCGCAATGCGCGCGCCGCTTCCTCGATCGACGCTTTCGTCAGTTTGGCGCGCACGCGCGCCTTGCCGCGGCCCAGCACGAACTTCAAGTCTGCGCCCCCGGCCAACTCGCGGACAAACTCCGCATCGCGGTCCGCCTCTTTGCCGCGGAGTCCGTGATGGAAATGGGCGACGACAACCTTGGCGAAGCCGGCGCGCTGCAACAAATCGAGCAGCACGACCGAATCGACGCCGCCGGAAATACCGGCGACAGCCGCTGCTCTTTTGTCTTTCGCCCGCGCGCCGAGACGGCGGACAAAGCGCGGCAGGAGATCGGCCGCTTTTTTCATGCCGGTCAGGCTGCGGTCAGCTTCGCCGCGCCGAAATACGGATGGAGAATCTCGGGCAAATGCACCGAGCCGTCGGGTTGCTGTCCGTTTTCGAGCAGCGCGACATAAAGCCGCGCCAGCGCGGTGCCAGAGCCGTTGAGTGTGTGGCAAAGATGGTTTTTGCCGTCCGCGCCTTTGTAGCGCAGCGCCATGCGGCGCGCCTGGTAATCGCCGAAGCTCGAGCAGCTCGAGACTTCGAGCCATCCGTTGTGCCCCGGCGCCCACACTTCGATGTCATAAGTCCGGCACGCGCCGAAGCCGATGTCGCCCCCGCACAGTTCGATCACGCGGTAGGGGAGACCGAGCAACTGCAGCACGCGCTCGGCGTCCGCGGTGAGCGATTCGAGCTCGGCCGCCGATGTCTCGGGCGTGGTGATTTTGACCAGCTCCACTTTGTCGAACTGGTGCATGCGGATCAGCCCGCGCGTGTCGCGTCCGGTCGAACCCGCCTCGCGGCGGAAGCACGGCGTGTAGGCGGCGTATTTCAAGGGCAGCTGGTCGACGGACAAAATTTCGTCGCGGTGGAAATTGGTCACCGGCACCTCGGCTGTCGGGATGAGGAACAAATCGCTCTCGGTCGCACCGAAGAGATCGGCTTCGAATTTCGGCAACTGGCCTGTGCCGGTCATGGTCGCGCGATTGACCAAAAACGGCGGGCTCATCTCGGTGTAGCCATGGTCGCGGGTGTGCAGATCGAGCAGGAAAGAAATCAACGCGCGCTCCAACCGCGCGCCCTGCCCCGTGTAGCAGATGAATCCGCTGCCGCTGATCTTGGCCGCGCGTTCCGGATCGAAAAGTCCGAGCCGTGTGCCGATGGCCACGTGATCCTGCGCCTGGTCGATCTTCGGCGGATCGCCCCAGGTGCGCAGGACGGGATTGGCCGAGGCGTCGGACCCGCGCGGGATTTCATCGTGCGGCGTGTTGGGGATGGAGAGAAGCAGGTCGCGTTGCTTTTCCTCCGCCTCGGCCGAGGCGGCTTGGATCGACTCCATTTCCGCGCCGAGTTTTTTCGATTCTTCCTCCAGCGCGGAGCTGTCTTCTTTTTTCGCGCGGAGGACGCCGATTTGCTTGCTCAGGTTCTTGCGCTCGGCCTGCAAATGCTGCCAGCGCGTCTCGTTGGCGCGGCGCTGCGAATCGACCGCGAGGACCTCGTCGACCATCGCCTCGTAGCCCGGCCCGCGGAAGGCGAGCAGGGTTTTGACGGTTTCCGGTGTTTCGCGGAGTCGGCGGATATCGAGCATGGCCGCGCCAGCGTAGCGCGCCGCCCTTCGCGCGCCAAGCGGCGGAATCTGTTCGCCGCGAGCGGGGGCGGGAACCTATAGTGCCGCGACAATTTTTCGCCCGTGGAATTCCGCGACTACTACAAGACGCTCGGCGTGTCGAAGACCGCTTCGGCCGACGAAATCAAAAAAGCCTTCCGCAAACTCGCGCGGCAGCACCATCCCGACCTCGCGAAGGACAAAAAAGCGGCCGAGGAGAAATTCAAGGAGATCAACGAGGCCTACGAGGTTCTCAGCGATGCGGAGAAGCGCAAAAAATACGACGAACTCGGCCCCGATTGGCAGCAGGCGGGCGCGGGGTTCCGTCCGCCCCCGGGCGGCGGATACGCGGGAGGTTTCCCCGGCGGAATGGGCGGCTACGGTGGCGGCGAGGAAGAATTCCAGTTCGGAGGAACCGGCTTCAGCGATTTCTTCGAGTCGTTCTTCGGTCGCGGCGCGCGCGGAGGGCGTCGGGGCAGCGCGTTCTACGGCGAGGACATGCCGCTGCGCGGGCAGGATGCCGAGGCCGATATCATGGTCACGCTGGAAGAAGCGCTGCACGGGTCGACGCGGCAGGTTTCCTTCACGCGCGGACGCTCGGGCAAAGTCGAGACTTACACGGTGAAAATCCCCAAGGGCGTGCGCGAGGGACAGCGCATCCGCTTGGCCGGTATCGGCGGCGAGGGGAGCGGGGGAGGGCCGGCGGGCGATCTTTATCTGCGCGTTCGTTTCGAGCGGCACCCGGAATTCACGATCGAAGGCGCGGATGTCATCCACGAAGTCGAGTTGCCCGTCACGCAGGCCGTGCTCGGCGGGGAAATCATGATCCCGACGCTCGATGGACGGGCCAAATTGAAGATTCCGGCGCTCACCCAGAACGGCCGCAAGTTCCGCATCCCCGGCAAAGGCATGCCGCAACGCGGCGGGGCCCGCGGGGACTTCTATGCCGTGATCGAGGTGGAACTTCCGACCAATCTCACCGATTCCCAGCGCGCTGCCTGGGAGGCCGTGGCCAAGGCCCAGAACTGAGTCGGGTGCGGCTTGGTTGCGTTGATTAAAATTATTTAATGCTCTGAACGCCTGATATTTATGGCGACAAAAACTCCTAGACAGCATCTCCTCGTGCGTTATATTGGAAGCAGTCTCCAAAATCGCGTCGCTATGAAAAATCTCCTCGTCGCTCTTCTTGTTGTTCTCGGCACTGCCGGTTTTGTTTCCGCTTCCGATGCGGTGCCGGGTCGGGTCTTGGTCAAGCCGGCCGATAACGCCGCCGAAAACGCAGTCCAAGCAGCGCTCCATGCCGCCGGCGCCCGCGAGGTCGGCCGCGTCCCGCAAATCGGCGTCCGCATCCTCCAAGTTCCGGAACCGGCAAAAGCGCGTGTCATCGCCGCTCTCTCCAACAATCCGAACTTCGAGTTCGCCGAACCCGATTACATCGCGAATGTCATCCTCACCCCGAACGATCCTTACTACGCCGCTTACCAATGGCATCTGCCCAAAGTGAGCGCTCCGACCGCGTGGGATACCACCACCGGTTCGGCCAGCGTGACCATCGCGGTCGTTGATTCCGGCGTCGAAGCGACGCATCCCGACTTGGCCGGCCGTGTGCTTGCCGGTTACGACTTTGCCAACAACGACTCCAATCCCGCCGATGACAACGGCCACGGCACGGCCGTCGCCGGTGTCGCTGCCGCACAAGGCAACGATGGCATCGGGGTGGCCGGCGCGGCTTGGAACGTGGCCATTCTTCCGGTCAAGACCATGAACTCCAGCGGCAGCGGATCATACTCCGCCATCGCCAACGGCATCACCTACTCGGCCGACCGCGGCGCGCGCATCATCAACCTCAGCCTCAGCGGCACGTCTTCCTCGCGCACGCTGCAGAGCGCGGTCAAATACGCGTGGAACAAGAATTGCGTGCTCATCGCGGCGGCCGGAAACAACGGTTCAAGCACCACGACCTATCCGGCGGCCTATCCCAACGTCATCGCGGTCTCCGCGACCACTTCCGCCGACACCATGGCGTCCTTCTCCAGCTACGGCAGCTTCGTCGATCTCTCCGCGCCCGGCCAGGACATCACCACGTCATGGTCCGGAGGCGGCTATGTCACGATTTCGGGAACCTCGTTCTCCAGTCCGCTCGCCGCCGGCGTCGCCGCGCTCGCCTTGTCGGTCAATCCCGGGCTCTCCAATGCCCAGGTCTCTTCCCTCCTCACCTCGAACGCCGACGATCTCGGCGCGGCGGGTTATGACATCTATTTCGGCGCGGGGCGCGTCAATGCCGCCAAAGTTGTCGCTGCGGCCGTTCCTCCTCCGCCTTCCGGCGACACGGTGGCACCTGTCACCGCTGTGACCAACCCGAAAGACGGCGCATCGATCGCCGGCCTTCGTTCCGTCACGGTCAGCGTGTCCTCGAGCGACGACATCGGCGTTACCAAGGCCGAGCTTTACATCGACGGCAAGTTGGTCGCGACATCTTCCAACGGCAGCTTCAACTACAACTGGAATCTGAAAAACGTCGCCGCCGGCCCGCACACGCTCCAGTCCAAAGCCTACGACGCCGCGGGCAATTCGGCCGCCTCG
>JAFMJK010000096.1 GCA_017853515.1 Chthoniobacterales bacterium
GCATGCGAGCCGCATCAAAGTATCAGCATGCAGTCGCCGTAGCTGAAAAAGCGGTAACGCTCGCGCACGGCCTGCGCGTAGGCTTCGCGCATCAGTCCGGAACCGGCCAGCGCGCAAACCAGAACGAAGAGCGTGGATTTGGGCAGATGGAAATTGGTGAGGAGCGCGCCGGTTCTTCGGAATTCGAAACCGGGCCGCACGAAAATATCGGTCGACCCCGCACCGGCATGCACCGGTCCGGGGGGGAGGGATTCCATCACACGCAAGGTTGTCGTTCCCACCAGCACGAGACGCTTCGCTCGGTTGATCGTCCCGGCCGCTTCCGTGCCGACCTCGAACTCCTCCGCGTGCATTTTGTGCTCCTCGAGATTGTCCGTGCGCACCGGAAGAAACGTGCCGGGCCCGACATGCAAAGTGACAAAGGTGTGGGGCAGCCGGGCCAAGATCTCCGGCGTGAAGTGCAACCCCGCGGTCGGTGCGGCGACCGATCCCGCCACTTTGGCGTAGACCGTCTGGTAACGGATCCGATCTTCCTCGTCATCCTCGCGTCCGAGATACGGAGGGATGGGCATGTGCCCGCACCGCTCGAAATCGGGTTCGCTCCCGAAGCGCACAATGCGCGTCCCGTCCGACGCGTCGACTTCCTCGATATGCGCGGTGGTTCCGGCAATGGGGATGACCGCACCGGGCAGCGTCCGCTTGCCCGGGCGGGCAAAAGCGCGCCAGCGTCCGTCAGACAATTTTTCGAAGACCAAAATTTCGGTTTTTCCGTCGTCCGTGATCAACCGTGCCGGAATAACCCGCGAGTTGTTCAGCACGAGCCAATCGTCCGGACGCATGAATTCCGGAAGATCGCGGAACGCGCGGTGCGAAATCGTTCCCTTCGCGCGGTCGACGACCATCATGCGCGACGCGCTGCGTTCGGCGAGAGGCCTCGGGGCGATCAGTTCGCGCGGAAGATCGAAATCGTAATCGGAGAGGCGTTCGCTCACGGCGCGTTTTTTTTGCGCACGCTGGCCAGTCCCGCGTGCCGCGCGGCGACGACGAGAAGATCCGCGGCGCGCCTCTTCAGTCGCCGGCCGCGGTAGGCGAGGAATCCGAGGAAGCCGGCGTAAGCGCCCAGTTCCCACCACGGAATGCCCGTGGTGAAGACCTGCTGGTAGAGCAGCCCGGAGATGACGAGGAAGTTGAGGAGCATGGTCACGCCGCTGGTGCGCAGACGCAGCGTGGCCCGCGTCAGGCACTTCGGTCCGCCATGGTATTCGGTCACGGAACGCAGGCGCACCATCCACCAGAAGCTCCCGTAGATCTGCAGGTCCCACGTTTTCCATCCGGTGTCGATGGAGTAGCTCCACCCTTCTTCCTCGAGCATGCGCGTCGCCTCGGCCAGAAGGCGTTCGCGCCCATGCCCCTCCTCGTTCCAGAATTCGAAACTGGCCGTCCCGCCCGTCGCGTGTTTTTCCTCCAGTTCGGTCTCGCGCGCCCGGATGACGTTCTCCGGCGTGCGTTTGTATTTCAACCACGTGAAGTAGCGGGTCCATCCGCGCACCAGCGGCTGGGTGAAAGCGAGAAACGCGACGAGCAGCCGCGCCAGCACGGAGTCGAACTGCGGCTCGAGCCGCGCCTGCAGCATGTAGGAGAGCGCCACGAGGAATGTCCCGCCGAACATGAGGTAGGGGACGATGCGCAATTCGGGGAAACCGATGGACAGAACGGCGACGAAGGCGGTGAGCAGCACCCACTCGAGGCTGGCCAAATAATTCGCCACTTCGGAACGCGGGGTGGGATAAATGCTCTGGAAGAGCCCCTCGCCGAACACGCCGTGGTAAATCAGCGGGCTGTTGACCAGCCAGGTGAAGCGCGGCGCGCCGTAAATCTGTCCCTTCCACTTGGCCGTGCCGGTCGGCCCGAAGAAAACGAGATGCTTGAAACGCAGCATCGACTCGGCCTCGCCGTAACCTTCCTGCTGCTTGCGGAAAGCCTGCAGGGTGAAACGGCGGTAGTGCCACACCACCGCGGCCGGACTGAACGCGATGACTTGGCCGCCCTGTTGCAGGCGCCAGCAGAAATCCACATCGTCGCCCGCCTTGCGGTAATCCGGATCGAACCCGCCGACTTGGTCGAAAGCCCAGCGATGGAAAGCCATGTTGCACCCGGGAATGTGTTCGGCCACCACATCGGTGAGCAGCACGTGGCTCGGTCCGCCCGGCGCGGCGGCCACACACGCCTGGATCCAATCCTGCGCGGGCGGCGAGACATTCGGTCCGCCCACCCCGGCGTAGTCGCCCGAGAGCAAGGTGCCGACGAGATAATAGAGCCAATCCGGATCGGCCATGCAGTCGCTGTCGGTGTAGGCGATGACCTCGCCGGTCGCCGCCGCAGCGCCCGCGTTGCGCGCGTAGCTCAGGCCCATGTTCTGCTGGCGGATGTTTTGGAAATCGGGAAGCTTCGCGCCCTGTGTCCGCCGCTTTTCGCGGCTTTGTTCCCATGCGGCGACAACCTCCTGCGAATTGTCGGTCGAGCCGTCATCGACGAAGACGATTTCGTAGTCGGGGTAGTCGACGCGGTCGAGCGCGTGCAAGCAGTGCGACAGCGTTTTGCCTCCATTGTAGGAGCACACGACGACGGAAACCCGCGGGTATTTCTCCAACGGCACGCGCTCGGCCAGCGGTTTCTCGCCGCCGAAAAGTTTCTTCACCGCGTGCAACGCTTTCTTCGGTTGTCGCTCGCGCGTGACCAGCCCGAAGGCCCAATCGAGAATTTCCTGCCCGCCGCGGAACCATTCGTCGGTCCACGCGTAGATGATCGTCCCGGCCAAACCGCCGCGCACCACGTCCTCGATGTGCCACGACAGCATGTCCTCCTGCTCCTCTTCGGGATGGCGGATGGTATCCATGCCGAATTCGCCGAGGATGAGCGGGCGGTCCTCGGCCAGGTTCTGCAATCGGGCGAGGTAGCGTTGGAAATCGCCGCGCCGGTGCAGGTAGACGTTGAAGGTGAGAAAATCGACGTTCTGCGGCAGGAGGTATTCGGTCGGCGGGAAACTCGCGTAGGAATAAAGCACGTCGGGGTTGGCCCGCTTGGCCATGTAGATGAGCGACTCGAGGAATTCCGTGACGCGGCGCGGTCCGAGCCACCGCACCATGTGACTGGGGATCTCGTTGCCGACGAGGAAACCGAAGACCGCCGGGTGTCCCTTGTGCGCGGTCACCGCAGCGACCACCGTCTGCTCGATCTCGCGGCGGATTTTGCGCTGGTTGAGAAACTCGACGTGCTCGGCCCACGGGATGGAGATAAGGCAGCGGATCCCGTGCTCCGCGCAGGCGTCGAGGAACCAGCGCGGCGGCACGTAATAGATGCGGACAAGATTGATGCCCGTCTCGCGCATCATGGCCAGATCGGCGCGCGCTTTTTCCGGTGTGCCGAAGTGGTGGCCGTCCTTGTCCGGCGCAAACGGACCATAGGTCACCCCTTTGACGAAAAACTTTTTCTCGCCCTCGAAGAAAAACTTGGCCTGGACGCGAACGGGCGCCGTGGAAATCACCCGCATCTGCTAGTGAAATGTGCCCGCGATGTCGAGCGGATCGCGGGATTGACCCTCTGCCCGGCAAGCGACAGGGTGTGAAGAGCAGTGAATATCGCCATCGCACTCGCCCAGTTCATCATGCTCGCCCTCGGGGTCATGGCCTCGATCATTCTCTCGTCTTCCGGCGACATTCCCAACGCGGGCTCTTGGTCTGCCGCGGTCGAGAGCTTTGCCGCCTCGCGGGGTCTCTGGCTGCTGGTCATCCCGGCCGCGTGGCTGCTGGCCGCCGAATGGTGCGCGCGGGCGCGTCCCAAACTGCTCGCCACCGCCCAGGCGGCAGGCATCGGCATCGTCGTGGCCATTCTCGCCGCGATCGTGCTCGTTTTGTCTGCCACCTGACCCTTGCAGCAGGTGGATCGGTGCCGTCCCGGCACGATTTGGCGTTTTCCCATCGCGATGGGAACATCGCGATGCATCTGAGGCATCAGGCCGACAACGTCTGCTCTACCCCCGCAGCGCAGGAGTGATCAACACCATCGGTGTGCCGGGGGACTGCGGCTTTGTTCCGGCCGGCTCGACCGAGACGGCGAAGCCGCGCATCGAACCGACCGCAGGATCCGGCGAGAGAAAAACACGCCCGCATCCGTTGGCCGCCGGGAATTCCCCGCAATCGTAAACCTCGCCGTCCTTTTCGCCGATCGCCCAAACGCGATAACGGTGCGTGGCGGGCAGCGCGGGCAAACCTTCGGCCTGCATCCACCATCCGCGCTGGCCGCTGTCCCAAACAACCGAAGCCTTTGCCTCGGAGAATTCGCCGTAGCCGTCCAGCACGACGAAAGGCGCCCCGGCATCGGGACGCGCGTCGCGCACCACGACCGATTCTTTGCGCGCCGTGGTCTCGGCCGCGCCGACCAAAGCGAGCAGGGCAACCGCCGCCGCGGCGGCCCAAGCGGCCCAACCGAAAGACGACTCGTCCCGTTCCGTCTCGTTGGCGCGCTTCGTCTCCGCTCCGAACACGGCGTCCATGACGCGCGAGCGCAAGGCGGCCGGTGCCGGCGTTTCCGCGGCAAGCAAAGACAGTCGCGCGGCCACATCGGCGAACTCGTCGCGCACGCGCAGCAAGGCGGGATTTTCTCGGCCCGCGGCTTCCCACGCGGCCACGTCCTCGCCGTCGAGCGCGCCGAGGGCGTCGAGGGCGGCCAATTCTTCGAGGTGTTCGCGGTTCATATCTGGTCGCCGAGCAATTCTTTGAGTTTGAGCAACCCGCGGCGGGCGCGGGCTTTGACCGTTCCGAGCGGTTCGCCCAGTTTTTCCGCGATCTCCGTCTGGGTGAGACCGCCGAAATAAGCCAATTCGATCACTTTCTTCTGTTGCGGGGAGAGTTGGCTCACGGCTTTGCGCAGGATTTGGCCTTTTTCGCTGGCATCCACCCCAGATAACGCCTCCCTGACCCCCGCGGATTCATCGACGAAGGTTTCCTGCTCGAATTCGTCCCGCAGGCGGGTCCGCCGCTGGATGGCCCGGATGCGGTCGATGGCCCGGTTGCGGGTCAGGGTGAGGGCCCAGGTGAGCGGCTTGCCCTTGGCCGGATCGTAGAGCTTCGCCTTGTCCCAGATCTGGATGAAAACGTCCTGCACCACGTCCTGCGCGTCCGCATCTTCCTTCACGAATTTGAGCGCCGAGGCGTAGAGGATGTTGGCGTAGCGGGAATAGAGGTCCTCGAACGCGGCGCGTTCGCGCTGCGCGATGCGGCGGAGAAGTTCGAACTCCTCCGCGCGCGCGTCTTCCTGCGGTGCGCCGCCTTTCACGATCTCCGCAGCGCCTCCTCCGCGACCTCCGCACTCCGCGCGATGTCCGCGGCGGTGTGGGCCGTGCTGATGAAACCCGTTTCGAATTGCGAGGGGGCCAGATACACGCCGCGGTCGAGGCAATGATGGAAAAACCGGGCGAACGCCGCGGTGTCCGATTTTTTTGCTTCGTCGAGATTGCGCACCGGTTCCTCCGTGAAAAACAAACAAAACATGCTTCCGAGGCGGTGGAACGCGTAATTTTTCCCCGCGGCCGCCGAGGCCGCGCGCGCCGTCTGCTCGAATTGCGCGCCGAGTTTCTCCAACTGCGCCCACGCATCGGTGCGCTCCAGTTCGCGCAACTGCGCCAGGCCCGCGGCCATGGCCAGCGGATTTCCCGAGAGCGTCCCCGCCTGATAGACGGGACCGTCGGGCGAAAGATGATCCATGATTTCGGCGCGCCCGCCGAAGGCGCCGACCGGCAATCCGCCGCCGATCACTTTGCCCATCGCGGTGAGATCGGGCATCACGCCGGTCAATTCCTGCACGCCTCCTTTGGCCACGCGGAAACCGGTCATCACCTCGTCGAAAATGAGCAGCGCGCCGTGCGATGTGCAGACGTCGCGCAGCTTTTGCAGATAGCCGGGGAGGGGAGGAATCAGTCCGGCGTTGGCCGGAACCGGTTCGACGATGATCGCGGCGATCTCGGGGCCGTGCGCGGCGAAAATTTTCTCCAGCGCCTCCGTGTCGTTGAAAGGAAGTGTGATGGTCAGTTCCGCCAACGCGCCCGGCACGCCCGCGCTGTCCGGCCGCCCGTGCGTCAGCGCGCCGCTGCCCGCGCGGACGAGCAAGGAATCGACGTGGCCATGATAACATCCTTCGAACTTCACGATTTTGTCTCGCCCGGTGAAGCCGCGGGCGAGGCGCACGCAGGACATCGTCGCCTCGGTGCCGCTGTTGACCATGCGGACTTTTTCCACCGACGGAACCCAGGCGCAGATCAACTCCGCCATTTCCACCTCGAGCGGGTTGGGAATGCCGTAGCTCAACCCGTGCCGGGCCGCTTCGCGCACCGCGTCGACCACCACCTGCGGCGCGTGCCCGAGGATGGCCGGACCCCATGTGCCGACGTAGTCGATGTATTCGTTGCCGTCGACATCGCGGATCCGCGCACCGGCCGCGTGGTCGACGAAGAATGGTTCGCCGCCCACGCCGCGGAACGCGCGCACCGGGGAATTCACGCCGCCGGGAATGCGCTGCAGGGCGGACGCGAACAGGGCGTGCGATTTTGTTCTATCCGGCATGACAGGCGCGGCTCACAGCCCGCGCAAAAATTCGACCATGTCCGCCGCCGACGGACTCTTCGCCGTGCGCACGTAGAACCCCGACGTGCCCACCCCGATCTGCAGGCTCACGTCGAGCGGCGCGCCGAGGATGCGGCCGATGCAGAAGCCCGCGTTGAAATGGTCGCCCGCGCCCGTGGTGATTTTCGGCTTCTCGATGAACGGTCCCTGCACGGCGGCGCTGCCGTCCGCGTCTGCCGCCGCGGCGAAGGCCACCGGATGGATCACGACGGTGTTGACGCCGAGTTTCTCCCGTATTTTCACGGCATGAGCGGCCACCGCTTCGTGCGTCTCCTCGCACGGCGCGAAACCGAGCACCTCGCCGATCTGGCGGCCTTCCTGCAAATTGAGCCCGAGGATGACGTCGGCATGTTCCTGGAAACGCGCGATGAGGCCGAGCGCCGCGGCGATGTCCTCGCGCGTGCGTTTGGCCGGGTCGGCCAGATCGAAAAACATCCACATGCGCTTATTCAGCTTCGGCATGACCTCGTCGAGCAACTGCTCGAAGATGTCCGTCATGCCGGTGAGCATGGTCCAGTTGACCAGCGCAATGAGGGCGGAGTTCTCGAATTTCGCCCTCATTTTGCCGACCGGCACATGCGCGGTCAGATTGTTCCAGTTCACCTCGCGCAGGCTGCCGTGCTTGCCGAACATCAATTTGCCGTCGTCGAACTCGAAGGCGTCGGTGTAGCCCGGCTCGGCCAGCGAAATGACTTCTGCGCGCCCGGCGAAATCGGCGAAGACCGGATGGATGTTCGGCGAGCCGAGATTGCCGACATAGGTCACGGGCGATCCGTAGGCGCCGAGGGCATTGGCCATGATCGGCCCGTTGCCGCCCAATTTCACCATCTGGGTGACCATTTCGAAGTTGGCGCTCAGGCCCGCGGCCGCCGAGATGCGGTGGCCGAACTCCGCCATGCTGGCCATCCGCGCGTAACTGTCCGCGCTCTGCCTCGTGGCCACCACGTGGAGGATGGTGTCCACGAATCCGTCCAACCCGACCAGGCTGGGCGAGGCGGGGATCCGCGATGCTTGGGCCCCGAGAAAATCGGCCGCGCGGGCGGCAACCACAGAGGTGCTCATGGATCGTCCAGAGTAAAAGCCCGTCGCTCCGAACGCACGTGAAATTGACCGCTTAGAAATTTGCTTTCGCCCGCGCCCCTGCTGCGCTTTATTACCCAGTCCGCGAGGAGTCTTAGCTCAATTGGTTAGAGCGCCGCCCTGTCACGGCGGAGGTTGCGGGTTCGAGCCCCGTAGACTCCGG
>JAFMJK010000097.1 GCA_017853515.1 Chthoniobacterales bacterium
TCGTCGCTCACCCACACCGTGCCGCGCTGGAATTTTCGGTGCGGCTTGAGCGAGTAGTCTTTCTCGATCGATTCGATGCCGAGCGCGGCGCGGATGGCCGCATGCTTTTCGCCACGCACGATGACCGTTTCCCGCTTCTCGACCCGCGCGGTGACGAGATACATCCACTCGCCCGGGAAGACGGCAAGCCGCACCACATCGCCGTCGCGCAAGGGCTGGCTGCGGGCCAGCAGCAACGCACCCGCGATATCACGGATACCCTCGACGTAAAAATTGCGCCACTTCGGTTTCTTCGCGCCGGCCTTTGTGCTCTCGCGCCAGGAACGGACACCGCCCGGAAGAAACTCCGCTTTCTCGTCCGTGCGGTAAGCGCGATAGCTTTCGCTCTGGCGCGTTTTCAGCGACCGCCAGTCTTTTTCCGACACCTCCGTGCGGTATTCCGCGTCGAGCTTGTAAAGCGTCCGCGCCCATCCCTTCGTCCCGCCCGTAACCGTGCCGGTCCAAACACCATCCGCCCCGCGCCGCAAAGTCGTCCGCGCCTCCGCCGCCTCGATCCCGCTCCATCCGAAAACATAACGCGCATCCAGAGCGGGCGGCGCCGGAAACGGGCCGCCGCCCAAAGTGGCAACCTGCTCGCGCCATCCCGGGGAGAGTTCCGCAGAGGAAGAGACTTGGGGCCCCCCGAATAAAACAAAGAAAGGAATCACGGCTTGCGCCGCGCCACGCACGATTCCAAGGTCGAGACAGGGCCGTGCTCCCGGAAACCGCATGGAATCGAAAGTAACTTGGACACCGACTCCCGACGAGAGTTCATCAACCGAGTTGCCGGATTTTTTGAGTCCGCTCATCGAGATGCTGGCGGAAAAAATCCACAATCGATGGGCAACCAAACGGCTGGAAGAAGGATGGTCCTACGGACCGGAGCGCAACGACAAGCTCCGCACGACCCCGAACCTCGTGGAATACGAATCGTTGCCCGAGATCGAAAAGGAATACGACCGGGCGACGGCTGTGGCGACGCTGAAGAATCTTTACGCGGACGGTTACCGCGTGGTGCGCGGCACCGACGCCGTGCCGGGGGACGCGGGCGAGGCGCAGGCAGTTGCCGCACGTCTGCAGTCGAAAGATCAACTGCGCTTCGAGGACGCCGATCTGCTCTGGCGCGGGCATTCGCCGGAGTTTTGGCGGGCGCATCCCGAACTGCTTCTCACCTTGGCGAAAAAATGTTCCGACGCGGGTTGGCCTCTTCTCGCCTTCGACATGGCATCGCGCGCTCTCGCGGCCGGCGACAATGCGCTGCCCGGGCCATTGGAGGACAAACTCCGTCATGTCGCTGTTCTTTCGCTCATGGAAGTCGGCGCGCTGGAAAGAGCGGCCGGCGAATTGGCCAAGATCGGCAGCGATGAATGGATTGAGGGGGACCTGCACGGACTGCGCGGCCGATTGTCCAAGGCACGCGGACTGCGCGCCACAGATGCGGAGGAAGCGAGGCGGTATTTTCAAGCGGCACGCGACATTTACCTTTCCGCCTACCGCAAGGCTCGCGAGCGGTTTTTGTCCACCGCGCAAAGCGAGGGCGGCGCCGAGGCGTATTACCTCGGCATCAATGCGGCCACTATGTGTGCATGGGCGGGGCTCGGGAGCGAGGCGCGCTCGTTGGCGGAGGAGGTTCTGGACACGTGCAAAGCGCTCTCGGGCGGGACAACCGACCCTTGGCTCGAGGCAACGCGAGGCGAAGCGCATCTTCTTCGCGCGGAAATGCCCGAAGCGGCCGAAGCGTATCGGCGCGCGGGAGCAGCACTGCGCGGGCAATGGCGCCCCCTGCAATCCATGCGCCGCCAAGCGCTGGAGACGGCCAAGCGAACCGGTCTTCCGCGCGAGGAGGTCGAAAAGTGGTTCGACATGCCCGCTTTGGGCGCGTGCGGCTTCTCGGAAAAAGATGAGCCCACCCCACCGGGATCGATCGTCTTCTACTACCTGCGCGACGCTACCCAGCTGGCCCATGCATCGGCCATCTGCGCAACGAGCGCGGAGTTCCACCTCTGCCTCGGCCGGGCGCACGATACTTTTGTTGCCGGACTTACGGAGAAACAGGCGAAGCAATTCGAGGCGTTGGTGAGTGAATGCACGCGGCTGCTCGGCAAAGAAGAACAGGCCGTGGCAGGCGAAGAATCTCTCGCCGCCTTGGCGCCGCTTTTGTTTCGCGGCGCCGTGCTCTTGCGCGCGCAGGAACTCGACATCGCGCCGCAGGGGCTTCCTTCGTTGGCCGAGTGTATGCCGTCCGGCCCGGTCACTTTGCGCGCACTGCTTTGCGCCGACGCCAAAGGCTACAGCAGGTTGGACAACGAGTTGCTCAAAGTGTTCGTGAAGGAATTCCTCGGCTGCATTGGCGGAGTGGTTGAAAAATTCCGCGACCGCACACTCACGGTGAAGACGGCGGGCGACGGCTTGTTCATGGTGTTCCGCGATCTGGCCAGCGCGGTGGCTTTCAGTCTCGAACTGCGCAACGCCACGTGCGAGGTCGACTGGGCGGCGCGCGGAATGCCGGACGATCTGGGGCTCCGCATTTCGCTCGATGCGGGCCCGATGCTCGAGTTCACCGACCCGGTGACGGGAAACACCGATGTTGCGGGGCGATTGGTCAACCGGGCCGCGCGCATCGAACCGATCACCCCGGTCAACCACGTCTATGCCAGCCGCACCCTGGCCGCTCTGGCCCTGGCCATGGAGATTCCCGGCGTCCGCTTCGAATACGCGGGCGAGACACCGCTGCCCAAAGGTTTCGGCGCCTTCCAACTCTACCACTTGACCGCGACGTGAAGCGGCCCGACAACGGAAGATCGTGAGCCACGAAGTTTTCATCAGCTATTGCACGGAGGACTCGCCCGTCGCCGAAGCGGTGTGCGGGGCGCTGGAAAGCGCCGGTATCAAATGCTGGATTGCCCCGCGCGATGTTCAGCCCGGGGAAAACTGGGGCCGCTCGATCATCAAAGCCATTGCCGGCTCCAAGCTGATGGTGCTCGTTTTTTCGGGTCACACGAACACATCGCGCCACGTGAACAACGAGATCGAGCGCGCCGTCTCGCATCGCATCACCATCCTTCCTTTCCGCATCGAGAAAGTCCAACCCTCCGAGGATCTCGAGCTTTTCATCAGCAGTTGCCACTGGCTCGATGCCTACACGCCGCCGCTCGACACCAAAATCGGGCAACTCGTCGCGGCAGTGCGTGGCGCGATCGGCGGACAGCGCGCGGCCTCCGCGCCAAGGACGGAGGCGCCGGCATCCGCTCCAGTCATCGAAGCCAAAACCTCACCTCCCGCCACCGGGCAGCGAAGCAAATTCCCGATCTTGGCCGGTGCGGCAGCCGCCCTCGCCGCGTCCGCCGGCGCGGCGTTTTATTTTCTCAAAACCGACGATGGGCCGCCGCCGGGCGCGGCTGAAGTCGCGGAGGTGGCCCCGCCGGCCCCGCCCGCCGGCGATGAAACGTCCAAGCCAAGCGAGACGAAGCCGGGAACACCCATACCCGGCGAGAAGGAAATGGCCGAGGCCAGACAACTCGAGGATCAACAGGACTTCATCGGCGCCCTCGCCGCCTACCGCGGAATACTTTCGCATGACAAAACCAACAAGGACGTCCGCACGCGCGCGGAAAATGTCATCGCGCGCCTGGAGGAAAAAACAAGCGACAAACAAGCCAGTTACCGTCTGCTCGATGTGCTCAACGATCTTGTCGCGCTGGATTTGACCCGCGCCAAAACATTCCTCGCCAAATTGCTGCGCACCTCGGACCCGGCGGAAAGCGTGAAACTTTTCCGGGCAGCCGGCGACCAGGGAGACCGCGCCGCGATGACCGAAGCGGGATTGATGATCGCCAGCGGGCTCGGCGTGGAGCGTCCGGACTACGAGGAGGCGGCGACATGGTTCAAAAAAGCCTCCGATGCCGGCAGCGCGGAGGGAATGAGACTCTACGCCGATTGTCTGCTCGACGGCATCGGGGTCGAAGCGAACGAAACCGAGGCGGCGCGGCTTTACTCCAGCGCGATGGCCTTGGGCAATGTGCCGGCCAAATCGAAGCTGGCCATGCTTTACCGCTCGGGCCGCGGCATGCCCGCTCCGGATCCCGCGATGGCCTTCAAGTTGTTTCAAGAGGCGGCGCAGGACGGATTTCTCGAGGCGCAGGGAAATCTCGGGGTCATGTACATGAACGGCGAGACCGTTCCCGCCGACTCCACAAAGGCAGTGAGCCTTTGGAAAGAAGGCGCGGAGAAGGGTGACGAAATCTGCATGGTGTTCTACGCCACGGCCTTGGAAAACGGCGCGGTCGGGAAGCCCGACCTCGAGGCGGCCAAGCAGTGGTATCGCAAGGCCGCACGCCTGCGGAACGCCCGGGCCATCGACTGGTGCATCCAGAACGGCGTGACCTTTTAGCTTGCGTGGAAGGATGGCGCGGAGCTACGCGTGAATCATGAAGAAATCGAAATTCCTCCCCTTGGTCGTCGTCGCCGCGCTTTTCACCAGCAGCTGCGAAAACATGTCGCCCGGCGAAAATGCAGCCGTCGTGGGCGGCGTGGCCGGAGCGGTCACCGGAGGCGTCCTTGCCCTGGCGGGCGTGGATCCGGGGATCACGATTCCGGTTGCGGCCGGTGCGGCGTTGCTCGCCGGCGGCGCGGCTTACATCGTTTCCAAGCAGCAGGCCACCAAGCGGCAGGAGGAGATCGCCCTGCAAAACGCGCGCGCCGCGGAAGCCAAACTGCTCGCCCAACAAAAGAAAGCAAGCAGCTCGGGATCGGTCGCCAAGAAAACCACGAAAAAACCGAAGTATATCGCGGTCGACACCGTTGCTTCCGAGCAAAGCCCGGCCAAATCCAAGCAGGTCATGATTTACGACACCGAGTCGAAACGCATCGTCGGAAATTCCGTCTACAATCTCGGCCGCCAGCCGCAGCCGGGCAGCGAGGCGAAATACGACATGATGACCGCCCAATACGTCGGGCGCTAATCTGCGAAGAAGGGCCCGGTCAGGGCGCGGGCGGAAGAAAAACCGGCTCGAGGTTCGCGGACGGAACCCATCCGTCGATCCCGACCGGCAGACGGACCAGCGACCATGCGTCGCGCGAAGCGAGCACGCGGACGGCTGCGCCTTGTTTCAAATCGCTCAATTTCTGGCCGTTTTCAGCCGGCGCGCTGCGGGCCGCGACATCGTCCGTCACAACGGAAATTTGCGCCAATGCGATGCGGGAATCGCCGGCCCAGGAAACGGCGACGGCAGTCGCACCGATGATGGCGACGAAAATGCCGAGCACGAGCAGGCCGCTGCGCCGTTGTTTGGAGAACACGGCAAAGACCACGAGCAGAAGTCCGGCCCAGAAAAGCAGACTGCCGAGAAGGGCGAGCAAGTCGAAGGAAATGTATTGGCCCGCCAAATCGGCGAAACCGACTCCGGCCGTCGGTTGGCCGAGTTCGCGCTGCACATGCTCGAGACTGCTTCGTGCCGCGCCGTTCGCCGGATCGAGAGCCAGCGCGCGGCGATAATTGATCGCGGCAAGCGCGGGGCGATCGAGGCGGTATTCGGCGTGGCCGAGATTGAGAAAAACTGCCGCGTCGCGCGTGCCGGACTTGACGATTTTTTCGTAGGCCTGCCTCGCGCCCTCGTAATCCTGCCCGGCGTAAAGCCGGTTTGCTTTGTCGAAGGATTGCGCGGCATCGGGCGCTTGGGCGAACAGCGGTGCGGCAAGGAGCAGGAGAAGCGAAAGAAAACGAAGCATGGTGTCTAATACTTGGCCGCGGCGAATTTTTCGAGAAGCGAGACGACGCGGCGGCGTTCATCGTCCGGAAGGGACCCGATCGCAGCCCCACCCCCGTATTTGAGCTCGTCGCGGCGGGCGAGAACCGACTGAAGCTCGCGACGTTCCATCGGATCGGAAACGCGCTGCTGCAGAGCCGCCGCGGGATCCGGCACAGTTCCGGCATTGCCATTGAGGAGCTCCAGTCGCGCCTGCACGAAATGGGCGGCCGCATTGTAGAACTCGGTTTTGTCCGCCGCTTTGTGCAGCGCCGACTTGGCCTGACGCAGCGCCCATTCGAGCTCGGTGATGCGGGCCATCTTCAAACGGCGACGCCACAGCCAGAGAAGAACGGGAAGGACGACGATGGCGAGAGCCAGCAGAACCAGATTGAGCGCACGGAACCAGCGAGCATGGATCACGGGGAGAAACCCGCGGCCATGGGATGAGGCCAGCGCCACCGCAGGCGGGGCAATATCGTCGACCGGCGCTTGGGCCGCGGCGCCGCTGCCCGGAGCGGCATTGGCCACGGGCGGCAAAGCGTCTCCTTCAGGCTCTCCGCCATCGCGACCGGCGGCGTCGACCGACTGCGGTTCCGCCTTGAGCGTGACATATTCTTTTTTGCGCGGATCGAAATAGGAAAATTCCGCACCGGGGGTCTGCGTCTGGTTGCTCCGCGCCACCATTTTGAAATCGAAAGTTTTCGTTCCCGCCGATCCCACGGCATCGTCTTTGTCGAATTTTTCCTTCGGAGCGTAGGTGCGCCATTCCTCGGCGTCCTTCAGGATCGGCGGCGACATCGCGTCGAAATTGCCGCGGCCGGACACCGCAAGGCTGAGCGTCACGGGTTCGCCGGGGCCGGCCGCGTTGGGATCGGCCGCTGCCTCGAGCGTGAATTGACCCACGGCTCCGCTGAAATCCGCCGGGCGCCCCTCCTTCGGCAAGGCCAGCACTTTGAGAGTACGGCCGCGCGTGCTCACTTCGACCGGTTCGGCGCGGCCCATGCCCGGCACGGGCATGTTGCGGAAGAATTGGTCGAAGAACGCATCGAAGCCGGGAGGCACGGCGGACACCATCATGCGGCCTGCCATTGTCACCGGCGGAATCTCGATCTCGCCCGTCTTCACCGCAGTGATCGCGCTGCGGAAGGTAATGACGCGGTAAGGAAGGTTCCCGACCATTTGCTCGTTTTGCTGCGGTTCTCCGAGCGGCACGGCGGTGAAACCGTCCCCCGAAAAGGTCGGATGCTGGATATCGCTGAGCGGAACATCCCCGCGGAAGTAAAAACGGATATCCACCGGCACTACCTCACCGACGTAGACCGGCTTGGAGGTCATGAGCAACTCGGCGAAATAGGGTTCGCCCTCGCGGTCGGGAGGGCCGGTCGGACGCCCGCCCGGCGGGGGCAAGGGCTGCACCGGTTGCGGCAAAATTCCCGGCGGAACTTGCGGCACGGCCTGCGGAGGCGGCAACGCGCCGCCCGCACCGAAAACCTTCAGCTTCGCCGGTTTGGTACGGACGGTCTTGCCACCGACGCGCACCTCGAATCCGGGGATGGTGAATTGTCCGGGTTGCAAAGGTGTGACGGCATAAGTGTATTCGAAAACGGATTCCGAGCGGTTTTGCCCGCCACCGCCGCCGCCGAAGCTGAAGGAAAAGTTGTTTTGCCGCGAAGCTCCCTGGAAGCGGATCTGCAGGCCGTTGACCATGATGGTCGGATCCGGCATGTCTTCGGGCTGATCGGTATTGACGAAGCGGTAGAGTAGAACGACCGGTTGGCCGACCTCGGTTTCGTTGCGGCTCAGGACCGTGAGAACCTCGGCGCGCGCGGACGCGCCTGCGAGAAGCAGCGCGGCGAGAAAAAGCCGGACAAAACGGAGATTCATTCCTGCATGCATGCTACCAGTCTTTTGAGACATCCTCAAAGACCTGACGTTCGAGAAGATCGACCTTGTCCTCCTCGTTCTCCATGGCGCGGAGAAGCGCCCGGGCTTGGCCTTCGCTCATTTTGCCGTCCTTCTCTTCCTCGACCGCAGCGGCGGCTTGAGACTGGCCGTTTTGCTGTTCACCGCCCTCGAGATCGGAAGAGCG
>JAFMJK010000098.1 GCA_017853515.1 Chthoniobacterales bacterium
AGAGAAGCGCCGTCCGCGATCCAGGCGGACACCGCCTTTTTGTGTTCATCGGTCAGAACCATGGCGGCAAGTTAGCCGCTTTCCCGCCGCGTGGAAAGAGGCGGACTTGCCAAGACTGCTACTTTGCCTATTTAGGAAGGCGTATGCAGAAGCACTTCCGTCCTGTGGCCGCGGCCGTCTCGATAGCCGTCCTCGCCACATCCGGTTGCGAAAACATGACTGCCGGGGAAAACGCCTTGATTGCCGCGGGTCTGGCCGGCGCAGCCACGGGCATCGCTCTGGGCACGACCGGGGTTCCGGTCGGCACAACCCTGCCGGTCGCCCTCGGAGCGGCAGCCGGCGCGGGGGCGCTCGGCTACGGCGTCTCGAAGATGCAGGTGAACCGCGATCAACGCATGTTCGCCGAGCAGCGCGGTCAGGCCATGGTGCAGCAGGCATACCAACGCGGGGCGACGAATATCCCCCGTTACATTCTCGTCGACACCATTGCGGAAAAGCCCTCGGGCGGAAGGCCCGTCATGGTTTACGACACGGCCAGCGGCCGCGTGGCCAGCAACCGGATTTACTATGTCAATGTCCCGCCCGGGCCCTACGGCTACGTCGAAGCCCCGCCCGGAATGCTCGGCGGCTAACCCGTTAGGGCACAATTTGCGCGAGCGCGTTCCTTTCCAGTTGCTGCCGGCGGCGCAGCGGGCGCGCCTTTTCGGCGTCGATTACGCGCTCGTGCCGCAAGCGGACCATGCGGAGCTTTATGTTTCGCGCGTCGCCTGGCACTGGCTCGATTACCTCGCACCGGAGCATTGGCGTGACGGTGACACGGTCCGCGGCCAGCGTTTGCCCGGAAGCACCGGCACGGTCTATCGCGCAACGAGCGCGCCACCCGATCATCCGCCGCGCGACCTCGTGGTGAAATTTTCCCGGGTGGCGCAGGACGTGCCGCTTTTCATTCCGGGGGAATTTCTCGAGTCCCTTCCGCGCAATGCGGTGGCCGATGCGCGTTTTCTTTCGCCCTTCGCCGAATTCGGGCTGCTCCACGAATTGCGCGGCAGCATCCTCAATCACGGCCCCCACCGCCTCCGCACCAAGATGCCGCTGGCCATTTATTCGCCGCCGCAAAAGTATCCGCTTTGGCAAACCGGACGTCACCCGGACATTTTCCGCGCGCACCAGCAAGCCATGGCGCACGATCAGTTCGAGAACGGATTGGCGCAGGTGACCATCGATCCGGAACGCGACTACCTGATGATTTATGCTTGGATCGACGGGATCGATGCCGAGGAAGCATGCAACCGCGGCATGATCGACGAAGAACTGCTTGTTCTGCTCTCGCGCTCGAGCAACCACGCGCTGTCGCGCCTGGGCTACCGCGTGCTCGACAACAAGCCCCGCCATCTCATCGTGCGCCCGCGCGCCGACGGGACACTCCTGCAACGCAACGGCAAGATCGTCTACACGATGATCGACTTCGAGTTGCTGCAGCGGCACGAGGACACGGCTAAGCCCGCGGTATGAGCAACGAGCCTCGGGTGGATCGCGATGTCCCCATAGCGATCAATCCCCAAGACGAATCGCGCCTGGACGGCGCGATCCACCTTCGAAAATACCTGCAGCCTCAGCGCCGCGACCCCATGAAGAGGCGCAGCACATACCAGAACATCATGGCGATCCCGGCGAAGAGCTGGATCGATGCAGCCACGTCGGCGTTGGAGGGAAAACCGCGCATGATGTTCGACGTCGTGTAGAGCACCGAGCCGGAGGCCAGCACGATCATGGCCACGGAAAACCAGGTGCCCAGATTGAAGCCGAAGAGCACGGCGCAAATGATGACGGCCAGTCCGAACAATCCGCCCCAAATGAGGAAGGAGCGGAGGAAGGAAAAGTCGCGGCCGGTGGTCACGACGACGGCGGTGAGCAGGAGGAATCCGCCGATCGTCACCTGCGCCGCGCTGGCGATGACGCCCGGAGCGGCGCTGTCCGCCGCGGCGAGCAGCGGGACGGTGATGAGCGCCTGAAGAAGAACGTAAAGGACGAACCCGACGTATTGCAGCGGCCGGGCCACGGTCGGCACGGCGATGAGCGTGGCGACCCACGAGAGGAGCATGAATCCGCCGAGCACGATGAGCCAGGAAACGCCGGAAAAAAGCTGCAGCACGGTGTTGGCGATGCCGCTCTTGAAGAACCAGACTTCCAAGCCGACGAAAAGGAGGACGGCGAGGACAAGGTGCGCGTAGACGCGGGTGAGGAACGAGCTTTGCTCGCGCGCGGCGAGGTCGGCCACGGGGACGGTGTAGGGGTTTGCCATGGCCGGAAGATCGCCTAGCCGCCGGCCGGGGGCACGCTTTTGTTTTTGGCCCGCGGATGGAATTGCCGGTGGGTCTGCTGGAGCTGCCGCGAATTGACGTGCGTGTAAATCTGCGTGGTGGAAATGTCGGCGTGCCCGAGCATTTCCTGGATGATGCGCAGGTCGGCCCCGCCGCCGAGAAGATGCGTGGCGAAGGAATGCCGCAGCATGTGCGGGTGGACTTCTTTTTCCAGTCCGGCGCGTTTGCCCAGCGCGACGAGCAGCTGCCAGATGCGCTGGTTGGTCAGCTTGCGCCCGCGCACGGAAAGAAACACTTCGCCGCCGGTTTTTTTGCCGACCAGCGCGGGACGGCCCGCGTCGAGGTAGCGCTGCACGGCATCCTTCGCCCGCGCGCCGACCGGCACCAGGCGCTGCTTGTTGCCCTTGCCGACCACGCGGATGAAACCGGACTCGAGATCGAGATTCTCCAGGCGCGCACCGCACAACTCGGATACGCGCAGCCCGCTGGCGTAGAGCAACTCGACGATGGCGCGGTCGCGCATCTCCAGCGGCGTCTTGCCCGCGGCGGCTGCGATGAGGCGTTCCACCTCGGGCGCGGACAGGGTGTCGGGCAAATAGCGCTCGATTTTCGGGACGGGCAGGAACTCGGTGGGGTCTTTCGGGAGCTTCCCGCGCTGCACGAGATGGCGGAAAAAAATACGCAGAGCCACGGCGTGAAGTTTGACCGTCGCGGCGGAGGCACCGCCGCGTTTGCGCCAGCCGAGGAACTCGCCGATGAGTTCGGGTTCGACCGCGTCCGGCGCGTCAATTTTTTTATTTTCCGCCGCCCACTTGGCAAAATGCTCGAGCGAGGAGCGCGTGCTCAGCTGGTAGTTGTCGGAAAGCCCGCGCTCGGTGGCGAGATAGAGGATAAAGCGGTCGATTTCCGCGTTCACGCGGGCCTCCGCCCGAGCGCCAGACGCTCGTAGGCCTCGCGGTATTTCGCGGCGGTCTGCGCGATGATGTCGGGCGGGAGATGCGGGGCGGGCGGTTGGCGGTTCCATCCGGACTGCAGCAGCCAGTCGCGCACGAATTGCTTGTCGAAGCTCGGCGGATGCATGCCCGGCTCCCATTGGTCGGCCGGCCAGAAACGCGACGAGTCGGGCGTGAGGCACTCGTCGATGAGGAGCAGTTCGTCATCGACCAGGCCGAATTCCAGTTTGGTGTCGGCGATGATGACGCCGGCGCGCTCGGCGTGCGCACGGCCGTGGTCGTAGACCTCGAGGCTCTCCTCGCGGACCTGGTGGGCGAGGTCGTCGCCGAGAAGACTGCGGCATTGTTCCCAGGTGATCGGCTCGTCGTGTCCGCTCGTCGCCTTCGTCGTCGGCGTGAACAGCGGTTGCGGCAGCTTCGAGGCCTCGCGCAATCCGCGCGGCACTTCGTGTCCGCCCACCGTGCCGCGTTCGCGGTATTCCTCCCACGCCGCGCCGGCGAGGTAGCCGCGCACGATGCATTCGACGGGGAGCGGTTTGGTGCGGCGGACCAGGGTGGCGCGGCCGGACAACTCGGCGGCGAAGTTTCTCAAATCGGCGGGAAACGCTTTCGGGTCCACCGTGATGAAATGGTTCGGCACAAAATCAAGCCGTTGGAACCAGAAGGCGGAAAGCGCGGTGAGCACTGAGCCCTTGCCGGGGATCGGATCGGGCAGCACGCAGTCGAAAGCGGAAAGACGGTCGGAGGCGACCAGAAGGGCCTGATCACCCGACGCGTAGACCTCGCGGACTTTGCCGCGGCGGAGAAGTTCCCAGCCGGGGAGTTGCAGATCGCTCATCGGCGCCGGTTTTCTAGAGGCGGAAGGCCCCGCGGCCAAGCCGAAAGAGGCGCCGCAAATTCCTTGGAAGCACCACCGCACCTGCCTAATCTGACCGGTTTTATGGAAATCCCGATCTTTCTGGCGCAAGCCGCACCCGGTCCGGAACAGCCGCCGGTGCTGTTCCAATTCATGCCGCTCATCATCATCGCGGTGCTGTTTTATTTCCTGCTCATCCGCCCCCAGCAGCGGAAACAGAAGGAGCACGAGAAGCTCGTGTCCGGCGTGAAGACGGGCGACAAGGTCGTCACCGCAGGCGGCATCCACGGGATCGTGGCCAACGTGAAAGAGACGACCTTTCTGCTCAAAGTGGCGGACAATGTGAAGATCGAGATCGACAAAAATTCCATCACCACCGTGAGCAAGGCGGAGGCCGCCTGATCCGGCGCCAAGCACGACGCACCAACCCATGAGCCCGACCTTCACTTTCCTTTTCGGCCTTCTCCTCCTCGGACTGTTCGTCTGGTATTTCATGACCGATGCGGCGGGACGCAAGCGCACCATCGGGCTGGTGCTGACCCTCCTGCTCGTGGCTTTCTGCTTCGAGGCCATCATCCCGCCGGAGAAAAAGATCCGCCTCGGGCTCGACCTGCAGGGTGGAACGTCCTTCCTCCTGCGTCTCGTGGGAGAAGGCGGCGAGGAGATCACGCCCACAACGCTGGACCAGGCGATCGAGGTGATCCGCAAGCGCGTCGACCAATTCGGCGTGAGCGAACCGGTCATCGCCGCGCAGGGGCGCGACCGCATCCTTGTGCAGATTCCCGGACTCGACACGCAGCGACTCGCGCAGACCAAGGAACAGCTCCAGCGCGTGGCCAAGCTCGAGTTTGCCCTGGTCCACCCGCAAAGCGAATCGATCCTCGCGCAAGTCGACGCCGGTGAAGCCGTGCTGCCGCCGGGTTACGTGGTCAAGGACTACAAGGACGTCATCGAGGGCAAGGAACAGACCTTGCAGCTTCTGGTCAAACAGCGCGCCGATCTGACCGGCGACCGCGTGACCTCGGCCAATCCGTTCTACGACAACCAAGGTTACGGCGTGGCCATGCGCCTCGACGGGGACGGCGCGAAAATGTTCGGCGACCTCACCACGCAGCATGTCGGTGACCGACTGGCCATCATGCTGGACGGCGACGTGCAGAGTGCGCCGAGCATCCGTCAGCCGATCTACGGCGGCGAGGCGGTCATCACCGGACGTTTCTCCGACCAGGAAGCCCGCAACCTGGCCAGCGTGCTTGAAAACCCTCTGAAAACGCCGGTTGAGATCGAGGAAACGCGCAGCGTCTCGGCCACGCTCGGGGCGGACTCGATCAAAAGCGGTGTCGGCGCCGGACTGCTCGGCCTCGCCCTGACTTTGCTCTTCGTTCTTTTCTACTACCGGCTCGCCGGACTGGTCGCATGTTTGGCGCTGGCCGTGAATCTCATCCTGCTTTTCGGCGCGATGTGCATGTTCAACTTCGTGCTCACCCTGCCCGGCATCGCGGGCATCATCCTGACCATCGGCATGGCCATCGACGCCAACGTGCTCATCTACGAACGCCTGCGCGAAGAAATGGCCGCGGGCAAATCGCTCGGCGCCGCGGTCAGCGCGGCCTACGACAAAGCTTTTTCCGCCATTTTCGACGCCAACCTCACCACGCTGATCACCTCGGCCATCCTCTTCTGGCAGGCGACGGGTCCGGTCAAAGGATTCGCCATCACGCTGACCCTCGGCATCATCGCCTCGATGTTCTCCGCGCTGCTCTTCACGCGCACCTGCTTCGGTTACATGCTGGAAAACTTCGGGCTGAAAAAACTGCGCATGCTCAACTGGATCCCGGCGCACAAAATCGACTTCATCGGCAAACGCCAGGTCGCGCTGGCCCTCTCGCTCGTTATCATCCTCGGGTCGATCGGCTTCTTCGCCTGGCGCGGGGAGAAAAACTTCGGCGTCGATTTCACCGGAGGGGATCTGGTCGTGCTCGGCACCAAAGAGCAGGTTCCCCTCGCCGATCTGCGCCGCAGCGTCGAGTCGGCCAACCTCGGCGAGGCCACTTTGCAGATGTCCATGGAGGAAGGACGCGAACTGGTCACCGTGCAGAGCAAATTCGGCACGGCCGATGCCGTGGTGGCCAAACTTCAGCAGGACTTCCCCTCGGCGGGATGGACCATCGAACAGACCGACACGGTCGGGCCGCGGGTCGGCAACGAGTTGGCCGGACGCTCCCTCTTCGCTTTGGCCTTGGGGCTTCTCGGCATTCTCATTTACGTCACGCTTCGCTTCGAATTTTCCTTCGCCCTCGGCGCCATCGTCGCGCTGCTGCACGACGTCATCATCACGGTTGGTGTCTTTTCCATGCTCGGGCGCGAAATCTCCCTCGTCATGGTCGGCGCGGTGCTGACCATCGCCGGTTACTCGATCAACGACACCATCGTCGTCTTCGACCGCGTGCGGGAAGGACTCATGTCCGGCCGTCGCGGATCCGTTGCGCAGATCATGAACGAGTGCATCAACGAAACGCTGGGCCGCACCATCCTGACCGGCGGCACGACGCTGCTGGCCACCGCCGCGCTCTTCTTCCTCGGCGGTCCGGTGTTGAGCGACTTCGCCCTCGCCATCCTCATCGGCATTCTCGTCGGCACCTATTCGTCGATCTTCGTCGCCGCCCCCATCGTTCTGTGGTGGTCGAAGCGCACGGGCAAGAGCATCAAACGCGAAGTGCTCGGCGATTTGCCGCAGGCGGCATCTTAAGACACGGCGCGATCTCCGAAAATGTTCACCGCGACGGGGACACCGCGGTCCACCTACTTCATGAGGAGCAGACTCAGCGCCATGACGAGCATTCCGCCGACGAGACCGAGGACACTGTCGTGTCCTTTGCCGTAGGCACGGCTGGTCGGAAGCAGTTCGTCGAGGCTGATGTAAACCATGATGCCGGCCACGGCGCCGAAGACGGGACCGACAAGGTCGCCCGGAATGACCGCACCCCCGCCTCCCGCCAGCATCAAAAATGCGGCATAGGCAGCGATGGCGCCGATCGGTTCGGCGAGACCGCTCAGCGCGGAGTAGATGAACGCCTTGCGACGGCTGCCCGTCGCGTAATAGATCGGCACGGAAACGCTCATGCCCTCGGGAATATTGTGCAGAGCGATGGCCACGGCGATGGCCACACCGAGCCCCGGATCCTGGAGGGCGACAAGAAAGGTGGCCAGTCCCTCCGGGAAATTGTGGATCCCGATGGCCAAGGCGGTGAAGAGGCCCATGCGCATGAGTTTGTGGTTATGCCGGCGGCTCGGAGCGGGTTTGTCCTCCGCATGGAGCAGGGTTTCCGCTTCCTCGTGGGTGCGTGCCTCGTGCGGGTTCTCCGCCGCGGGGATCAGGTTGTCGATCAGCGCGATGACGAGGATTCCCGCGAAAAACGCCGCCGCATTGATCCAAGCCGCCACGACATTGCTGTGGCCCGCGCCGAGCAACGCCGCCTCGCCCTTGGGAAAAATCTCCACGAAAGAAACGTAGAGCATGACGCCGGCGGAAAATCCGGTGGTGACGGAAAGGAAACGGTGGTCGGTCTGTTTGGCCAGAAAGGCGATGCAACTCCCCACCACCGTGCCCAACCCGGCGAGCAACGTCAGAATGAAGGCCGTCAACAGGTGCTCGTTCGTCATTCGGTCATG
>JAFMJK010000099.1 GCA_017853515.1 Chthoniobacterales bacterium
CCCGGGCGCGGGTCCGGTTCCGGCGACCGGCAGGCGCACAAGGCCAGGCCAGTCAGGAAAAGGAGGACGTGGAGGGAATGATTTCTCATGGCGCCAACATGCGGCACCGCCAGGATTCAATCAATCCTGCGGCGCGGCGACTGCCGGCCGGAAAAACGTGGGCGGGAGTGGATTGGTCGCCTGTGGCGGCGTTTCCGTGGTTACGCGCCGCCGGGAGGGGAATGGGCAGGAGTGGATTCGAACCACTGAAGGCAAGAGCCAGCAGATTTACAGTCTGCCCCGTTTGGCCACTCCGGAACCTGCCCGAAATTTTTCCCCGATCCGGTCGCTAGGAGGCGACGCGGGGTTCGATGACTATGCGTTTGATGACGATTTTTTCCAAGGGAAAGTTGTTCGGGTCGGCGCCCTTGCGGCTGATTTCGTCGAGCACGTCCAGGCCGTCGAGGACGCGGCCGAAGACGGTGTATTTGCCGTCCAGCTTCGATTGGTCCTTGAGGTTGAAGAAAAACTGGCTGCCGTTGGAAACCTTGGCCGGGTTGATGTCGCCCTCGATGCGCGACATGGCGATCGAGCCTTTTTTCACCGGCAAGCGGATTTCCGCCGGCACGGTGTAACCGGGGCCGCCGGTTCCCGTCCGGTCGGTCGGACCGTGGCGGCTATCCGGGTCGCCGGTCTGGAGAAGCGATCCGGGGAAAACGCGGTGGAAACGCATTCCGTTGTAGTAGCGGCGCGCCACGAGGTCTTTGAAATTCTGCACGTGGAGGGGGGCTGCCCCGTCATAAAATCCGATGACGACCTGGCGCAGATCGCGCTCTTTGCCGACCTTGATCGTCACGACCGCAACCTCCGGCCCGAGGGTCTGGGCGTGAAGAACCGGCGCGAGCAACAGGGCGAGCAGGAAGAGGACCGCTTTCATGAGTGGCAAGGATTCAGGAACGGGGCGGGGGAGGCAAGAAGGGAAAGGAGTTTTCAGTTGTTCAGTGTTCAGTTTTCAGGACCGGAGCCAAAAGCCCAGCTCGCTAGGATTTTACTTTGACCACGGTGGCGAAGTCTTCCTCGCCCCATCCTGCCTCGCAGGCTGCGTCGTAGAGTTGCAGCATGGCTTCGCTCAGTTTGCGTTGCCCGGATGTCGCGGCTTCGCGGGCCAGACGGAGGTCCTTGCGCATGTTTTTCGCGGAGAAACGGGGGGCGAACTCGCCGGTGAGCATGCAGGGAAGTTTGAGATCGGTGACGCCGGATCGCGCGGCGTTGTTTTCCAGAACGGCGGGCAGCACGCCGGGGTCGACGCCGTTGGCCCGCAGGAGGTTGACCGCCTCGGCCAGCGAGACGGCGGCAGCCGCCGCCATGATGTTGGTGGCGATCTTCACCGCGCTGGCCGTGCCGAGTTCGCCCAGCGGAATGATGGCTTTGGCACTGCTCTCCAGCACCGGGCGGGCGCGCTCGAGCGCCGCGTGTTCGCCGCCGATGTAGTAGGTGATTTGTCCTTGCGCGGCGGCGTCACGGCTTCCGGTGAAGGGTGCGTCGAGGAGTGTGGCTCCGCGGGATGCAGCCAGACCGGCCATTTCACGCACGGTTTGCGGCGCCACGGTGGCGTGGCAGAGCAGGACGTGCCGCGCAGCGAGGGAGGGGAGCATCTTTTCCAGCGTCTCGCGCAGGGCGGCATCATCCGCGACGAAGATCTGCACGATATCCGCGTTCTCGGCGACCGCGGCCGGATCGCGCGCCGGGACCGGCAAGCCGGGAAACTCGCGCGGCGTGCGGTTCCACACGCCGAGCGGGAAGCCCGCGGCGGCGAGGCGCGCGGCCACGCGAGAACCGATGATGCCGAGACCGATGACGCCGGCTCTCGCCGCAGCGGCCATGCAGGATCAGTTGCCCTTCGGCGCGGGCGCGGCCGGTTTCGGGGCGGCCGGAAGTTTGTTCTCCACCTCCGCGTCGGAGCGCAGTCCGTCGATCACGCTGCGCACCGCCTCGCGGCGTTTGGATCCCTCGAGGTAGGAGGTGACTTGTTGCTTCACCTCGTCGAAGGGCATGCTGCCGGCCGGTTTACGGTCGGTGACTTTGATGACGTGCCAGCCGAACTTGGTGCGCACCGGTTCCTTGCTGATCTCGCCTTTGTCCATGCCGAAGGCGGCGTTGGCGAACTCGGGAACCATGCGATCCTTGGGGAAAAAGTCGAGGTCGCCGCCGGATTCCTTCGCGCCCGGTTCTTCGGAAACTTCCTTCGCCACGGTGGTGAAATCTTCTTTCTTCGTGGTCACGCGCTCGAGGGCGGCGTCGGCGGCTTTTTTCTTCTCGGCCACGGTCTTTTCGTCGGCGTCCTCCGGCGTGAGGATGAGAATGTGGCTGGCACGGACGAGTTCGGGATGCTCGAACTCCTTTTTGTTCTCGTCGTAGAATTTTTTCACGTCGGCCTCGGGAACAGCGGCTTTGTCGCCGATCTGGTCCTGCATCCATTTTTGCTGCTGCAGCATGCGCTTCACCGTGTCGCGGAAGGAGCTGTCGGTCTCGCCCGCTTTCTGCATCTCCGCTTTGAACACGTCCTCGCTCGGGAACTGGCTTTTCACGCGGCCGATTTCGGCCTCGAGGTCGGTGTCCTTGATTTCCACGGACGAGGCTTTGCGCGAAACGAGCTTGTCGACGATGAGTTCGTCGAGGATCTCGCGGTAGCCGGCCATCTTTTGTGCCGGCTCGATTTCGTCGGGGTTGATCCCGGAGGAGGCGAGGGCGCGGTTGAACGCTTCCTGCAGGTCGGCGCGGGAAATTTTTTCGCCTTCGACGACGGCCACCGGGTCCGGAAGTTCGGGTTCCGCGGTTTTGGCGGCGGGCTTGTCATCTTGGGCGACGGCCGCGCAGGGCAGCAGGAGGAGGGCGAGCAGGCCGGCGATGCGGCTCGAGGTGGATTTCATAGGAAGCGCCGAATGTGTCATGGGGAGCAGCACACGGCCAGCGGATTCTGGCTTTAGCTCGCGGGGAGCAGCGCGGGGCTGGGAATGTGGGCGCGGGTCCCCGGATTGCGGCCCGCCTTTCCGATGCGGGGCTTGCCGCGGGGCCGGGATTTCTTTATTGCAATGGGCTTGCCGCGCCAATAAGCGTGGTCGTTCAAACCAAACAAAATCTTATGTCCGACAAACCCATCGAAGAAAGAGTCAAAGAAATCATCGTCAAGGAACTCAGCGTCAATCCCGAGCAGGTGACGCCCACGGCCTCGTTTATCGAGGACCTCGGGGCCGACTCTCTCGACACCGTCGAGCTCGTCATGGCGTTCGAAGAAGAATTCGGCGTGGAAGTTCCCGACGAGGAAGCCGAGAAGCTCCAGACGGTCGGCGACGTGGTCAAATACATCGAGGCCAACTCCACCAAGTAAGCGCGCCGCGCGATTTTTCATCACGACCCCGAGGCCGAAAGCCTCGGGGTTGTTTGTTTTTCCAGCCGGCGCCCCGATAATGCTTCCCATGAACTCATGGTCCGCGGACGAAGCGGCGCGCTATGCGCGCCAGTTGGCCCTTCCGGAATTCGGGCCGGCCGGGCAGCACAAATTGCGCGCGGCCCGTGTTTTGCTCATCGGGGCGGGGGGTCTTGGTTCGCCCGCCGCGATGTATCTCGCCGCGGCCGGGGTCGGGAGCCTCGGTATCGTCGACCCCGACGAGGTGGAGTTGTCCAATCTCCACCGACAGATCCTGCACGGCACCGCGGATGCGGGGCGCCCCAAAGTCGACTCGGCCCGCGAAACGCTCACGGCGGCGAGTCCCCATGTGCGGGTCGAGACCTTCCGCGAACGCTTCACCGCCGCGAACGCCCTCGATCTTGCCCGCGGATGGGATCTAGTTGTCGACGGCAGTGATAATTTTCCCACGCGCTACGCGTCGAACGATGCCTGCGTGGCGCTCGGTATCCCCAATGTTTACGGCTCGGTCTGGCGCTTCGAGGGGCAGGTCTCCGTCTTCGCCCCGCATCTCGGCGGTCCGTGCTATCGCTGTCTCAATCCCCAGGCGCCCGCGGCCGGATCCGTGCCGGGCTGCGCCGAGGCCGGGGTGCTCGGCGTCATGCCGGGACTGGTCGGAACCTTGCAGGCTCTCGAGGCGATCAAGCTGATCGCCGGCCTTGGCGATCTGCTCACCGGTCGCTTGCTTCACATCGATGCGATCGCCATGAAGTTTCGCGAGTTTACCCTGCGGTGCGACCCGAACTGCGCGCGGTGCGCAGACGGACGCCGCCAGTTGCCCATTGAGGCCGAGGGGGAATTCTGCGAAGCATCCGGCATCATGACCAACGATGAAATCTCGGTGACCGAGCTGGCCGCGCTGCGCGGCGCGGCGGACGCGCACGTCTTGCTCGATGTGCGCGAACCTTGGGAATTGGCCGTGGCGCGCCTCGATCCTTGTTTGACCATTCCGATGGGCGAGGTCCCGCAAAGGACCGCCGAAGTTCCGCGCGACGTGCCCGTCTATGTGCTGTGCCACGGCGGGGTGCGCAGCGGAACGGTGGTCGAGTTCCTGCGCGGGCGGGGTTACGCGAATGTTCGCAACGTGCGCGGGGGCATTGCCGCTTGGTCGGCGGAAGTGGACGCTGCCGTGCCGACCTACTAGAACGTCGGGATGCACTCCATGTTGCGCGGGGAAGAAGGACTGAAGGCGGCGCTGGGCCGCATACCGAGCGGGCTTTACGCCGTGGGCACGGCGCACGAAGGCCGCCGCCTCGGCATGCTATGCAGCTTTATCGAACAGGCCGGGTTCGAGCCGCCCATGATTTCCATCGCGCTGGGCGCGGACCGTCCGATGCGCCAGGCCCTGGACAAAGGCTCGCTCTTTTCGGTCAATATTCTCGGAGCGGAGGACAAAAAAATCCTCGCGGTCTTCGCCTCCGGGCGCGAGGAGGATCCGTTTGCCCCGTTCACCCTGGTCGAGAATGGCCACGGGCTTCCGCAGCTGGCCGACGCGCTGGCTTGGCTTGCCTGCCGTCCGCGCGGCTCGGTCGCGGCCGGCGACCATGTCGTTTATGTGGCGGAAGTGCTCGAAGGCTGCTTGCACCGCGAGGGCGCGGAGCCGATGATCCGCGTCCGCAAAAATGGTTTCGCTTACTGACATGGAGTTTCTCTTCGGGCTCATGCGCTGTCCGCTCACGGGGCAGAAGTTGCGTTCGGATCGCGATCGTCTCCTCACGGAGGACGGCAAATATTCCTACCGCATCGAGGACGGTATCCCGGTCCTTTTGGCCGAAGAGGCGACGGAGACCGCACGATGAACGATCTGGAAAAACTCCGCCATTCCTGTGCGCATGTTCTGGCCGAGGCGATGCTCCGCATCTGGCCCGAGGCGCAGTTCGCGGCCGGTCCGCCCGTGGAGCAGGGGTTCTATTACGATGTCGACCTGTCGCACCGCGTCTCGCCGGAGGACTTTCCCAAGATCGAGGCCGAGATGGCCAAGATCGTGGCCGAAGACCAGAAATTCGAACGCTCCGTTGTTTCGCGCGCGGACGCCATGGAACTGGGCCGTGCGGGCAAGCTCGCCGCGCTGGGCGGACGCGGCGTTCCCAGCCGTTACAAGCTCGACATCCTCGAAGGCATTCCCGAAGGCGAGGAAATCAGCCTCTACCGCAACGGTGCTTTCACCGATCTCTGCGCCGGTCCCCATGTGGATTCGACCGGCAGGATCGGTGCCTTTGCCCTCACCGCGGTGGCCAGCGCCTACTACAAGGGCGACGAGAAAAATCCCCAGCTTCAGCGCATTTACGGGATCGCCTTTCCGACCGCCGGGGAGCTCGAGAAATGGCGCGTCATGCAGGAAGAGGCGCGCCAGCGCGATCACCGCAAACTCGGACGCGAACTGCAACTCTTCCATGTCGACGAGACCGTCGGCGCGGGCCTGATCCTCTGGACACCCAAGGGCGCGATCGTCCGCCAGGAACTGCAAAACTTCATCAGCGAGGAACTCCGCCGCCAGGGCTACGAGCAAGTCTTCACCCCGCATATCGGCCGGCTCGAACTCTACCGCACCTCGGGCCACTACCCGTATTACTCCGACTCGCAGTATCCGCCGCTCGTCGAGCGCGAGACCCTGCACCGGTTGGCCGAGGAAGGGTGTTCCTGCGCCGACTTGGCCGCGCGTTTGGAAAAAGGCGAAGCAGAGGGCTACCTGCTCAAGCCGATGAATTGCCCGATGCACATCAAGATCTTCGACTCGCAGCCGCGCAGTTACCGGGACCTGCCGGTGCGCCTCGCCGAGTTCGGCACGGTCTACCGCTGGGAACAGTCGGGCGAACTCAACGGCATGACGCGCGTGCGCGGTTTCACCCAGGACGATGCGCATCTTTTCGTCACCGAAGACCAGATGGCCGCCGAGATCCAAGGCTGCCTCGATTTGGTGAAAAAAGTTTTCGGCGCCTTCGACATGAAAGATTACCGCGTGCGCCTCGGATTGCGCGAACCCGGCTCGGACAAATATGTCGGACGCGCTGGGGACTGGGACCGCGCCGAGGCCGCGTGTCGCGATGCGGCCAAAACGCTCGGCGTGCCCTACACGGAGGAACCGGGCGAGGCGGCGTTCTACGGACCCAAGATCGACTTCGTCGTGCGCGATGTCATCGGGCGCGAATGGCAACTCGGCACCGTGCAGGTCGACTTCCAATTGCCCGAGCGGTTCGACCTCCACTACACCGGCCCCGACAACAAACCGCACCGCCCGGTCATGATCCATCGCGCACCGTTCGGTTCGATGGAACGCTTTGTCGGCGTGCTCATCGAGCACTTCGCCGGGGCTTTCCCGCTGTGGTTGGCGCCGGAGCAGGTGCGGATTTTGCCGGTCTCCGACAAATTCGCGGACTACGCTGCCGAGGTCGTGGCCGCTTTTCGTGCCGCCGGGGTCCGCGCCGTGGTCGACACCTCGCAGGACAAGCTGGGGGCCAAGATTCGTCTTGCGCAGATCAACAAGGTGCCTTACATGATAGTTGTTGGCGGCAAGGAAGCTGAGTCGCGGCAAGTTTCGGTGCGGAGCCGGAAGGCCGGGGACGAAGGATCCAAACCCCTCGAAGAATTTGTTGAGCGCATCAAACAGGAAATCGGTGAAAGACTGCTTTAGCCAGTAGCATCCCGCCTGCTCACGGGATCCCATGTCCACACGTCCGCCTTTCAACCGCAACCCGCAACCGCCCCTCATCCGGGTCAATCACCGGATCCGTGCGCGCGAAGTGCGCGTCATCAACGGGGCAACCAGCGAGCAGTTGGGGGTGATGAAGCTGCAGGATGCCCTGCGCAAAGCGGAGGAGATCGGCCTCGATCTCGTCGAAGTCGCGCCCAATGCCGACCCGCCGGTCTGCCGCATCGTCGATTTCGGCAAATACCGCTACGAATTGGCCAAGCAGGAGAAGGAAAAGAAGTCCAACACCAGCAAGGTCAAAGAGGTCAAATTCCGCGTCAATATCGACAGCCACGATTACCTCACCAAGCTGCGCCACGCCGAGGAGTTCCTCGACAAGGGCAACAAACTCAAGGTGCAGTTGCAGTTCCGCGGCCGCCAGATGGCGCACCAGGAACTCGGCATGGCCGTTGTCATGCGCGTCAAAGAAGACCTCGCCACCATGGGCCATGTCGACATGGAGCCCAAGCTCGTCGGGCGCGCCATCAACATGGTGATGAGCCCGCTGCCGGCGAACAAACGCAAGCGCAAGTTCAAGCCGATGGAAGTCGAACCCGAGGACGACAGCGCGTTGCCGGACGATCCGGAGGAATA
>JAFMJK010000100.1 GCA_017853515.1 Chthoniobacterales bacterium
CAGAGCGTGAGAATTTTCACCGCGCCTTCCTCCACTCGCCGTAGACCCACGCGTTCCACAGGAAAAGACGGTGGTTTTTGCGGCGCGCACGGTGCTCGTCCTGCAAACGCGCAGCCACACCCGGACAAGGCTGGACGGCCGGATCGATGCGGAGGTCGCCGGAGGCGAACCACGCACCAACCGGGACGCCGAAACCTTTTTTGCGGCGGTAGATGATGTTGTCCGGGATAATGCCCCGCGCCGCTTTTTTCAGCAGGTATTTCGTCGCACCGCCACGCAACCGCAGGCTGGCGGGAACGCGTCGGACGAAGTTGACCACGTCGATATCGAGGAAGGGCGCGCGCACCTCGAGCCCGTTCATCATGCTGGCGCGGTCGACCTTGGCCAGCACGCTCTCCTGCAGATAAAGACGGATGAAGAAGGACGTGGCCTTCTCGACCGGATCGGTGCTGGCCACACCGTCCCACGCCTCGATGGCCTCCGAGAAAATTTCCTCGAGGTCCGGATTGGTTCCGAAGCACTCATACAAATCGGACAACTCCATGCCCGCCATCCATACCGGAATCCAGAGCGATGCCTTCTGCGACGCCCCGCGGACGAAACGCTTCAGGGCGAACTCCGCGCTGATGTAGCGGTGCGACACCGGCAACCGGTCGAGCAAGGCGACGATGGAGGGATGCAGGGCGCACGGGAACAATCGTCCGTAAGTCCGCGCGACGCGCAGCGCGCGGAAAGGCTCGTAACCGGCGAAGAGTTCGTCACCGCCGTCACCACCCAAAGCCACGCTGACATTGCGCTTGGTGAACTTGCTCAGCAGATAGGTCGGCAAAAGCGAACTGTCGCCATTCGGCTCGTCGAGTCGCGAGTAGATTTCAGGCAAAAGATTGCGCGCGCCTTCAAGACTGAGAATTTCGGTGCGATGCCGCGAACCGATGACTTTGGCCACCTGTGCGGCATAGGGAAGCTCGTCAAAAGACGGCACGTCGAAACCGATGCTGAAGGTTTGCAGCTCCCCGGGCGGGAGTTCGGCCGCCGCCAGCGCGGCAATCAGCGACGAATCGATTCCGCCGCTCAGAAAGACCCCGAGCGGGACATCGGCAACCATGCGACGACGCACGGCGGCGCGCAGAAGTTCGCGCAACTCTTCGATCCGGTGCTTCAATGGAACTCCCTCCTCCGGCGCGGGCTGATAGTCCCAGTAACGCCACACGCGGAGCTCGCCGGATTGCAGATCGAAAGAAAGAGAATGTCCGCCGGGCAATTTGCGCGAGCCCTCGGTCATGGACAGAGGTGCAGGCACGTAGCCGTAGGCGAAATATTTGCGCAAGGCCAAGGGAGAAATGCCGCGCGGCACGTCGGGATGCCCCAGCAACGAATCCAACTCGGAGGAAAAGGCAAACAATCCGCGGGAAGGCGCATGATGGTAGTAGAAAGGCTTTTTCCCGAAGCGGTCGCGACTGCCGAAAAGACGCCGGGATTTCTTGTCGTAGATAACGAAGGCCCACATGCCGTTGAGGCGCCCGACCATGGCGTCGCCCCACACCGCATGCGCGGCCAGCAGCACCTCCGTGTCGGAATGATCCGTGCGGAAAACCTGTCCGGCCGCTTCGAGTTCTTTGCGCAGTTCGGCGAAGTTGTAGATTTCGCCGTTGAAGACAATAGCGCGTTGGCCGTCCGCGCTCCACATCGGCTGTGCCCCGCCCTCCAAGTCCAGGATGCTCAAACGCCGGTGCCCGAGATGGACACCGTCGCCCTCCCAGAATCCCTCGTCATCCGGACCGCGGTCGGCCAGACAACGCGTCATGCGCAGCAGGTCATCCCGCGTGCCCGGTCCGACAAATCCCGCAATGCCGCACATGGATGCAGCCCGCCTCAGCCGCCCGCGCGATCGAAGTTGCGCGTCGAGCGCACGAGATAAATGGATTTGTCCTGCGACTCGTGGAACGTGCGCGTGATCATCTCCGCCAGGAGACCCATGAGGATGCAGATGATGCCGGTCATGAAGGAAAACACGGCCATCATGGGCAGCGGTGTCGCCGTGAAATAATATCCCTGGGTCCGCATGTAAAAGGTCCACGCGGTGAACCCGGCGGCCCCGAGGAAGAAAAGCATGCCCCAGAAACCGAAAAGATACATCGGCTTGAGCATGTATTTGTCGAGAAACCGCACGGTGAGGAGGTCGAAGATCACTTTCATCACCCGCTCGAGCCCGTATTTGGAAGAACCTGTCGTGCGGGCGTAGTGGTTGACCGGAATCTCCGTGATGCGGGCCCCGTGCCACTTCGCATAGATGGGCAGAAACCGGTGCATCTCGCCGTAGAGTCGCACACCTTTGATCACTTCCGCGCGATAGGCTTTAAGCGAACAACCGAAGTCGTGCAGGTCCACACCGCTCATCCCGGAGATCAGCCGATTGGCCATGATGCTCGGGATGTTGCGCTGCAGCGCATTGTCCTGCCGGTCTTTCCGCCATCCGCTGACCACGTCGTAGCCTTCGTCGATCTTCGCGAGCATGGCCGGGATATCCGCCGGATCGTTCTGCGCGTCGCCGTCCATCGGGATGATCACCTCACCGCTCGCGTGGTCGAATCCCGCCATCATGGCCGCCGTCTGCCCGAAATTCCGGCGGAAATGCACCACGCGCACATGCGGATCGCGCGCCGCGATCTCGTCGAGTTTTTCATCCGAGCCGTCGGTGCTTCCGTCGTTGACGAAAATAATCTCCCACGGACGGCCGAGTCCCTCCAGGACTTGGCGCGTGGATTGGTAAAGCGGGCCGATGGCCTCGACCTCGTTGTAGACAGGAACGGTGATCGAGACCAATCCGGTGAGTTTGTGCGCGGCGGCCATATCAGCGGGCAAAATAATCGGTGATCGCCTCGACCAGTCCGGGAATATCGTGGCGCGCCGCCTCGACGGCGGGACGCGCCCCGCACTCTTTCAGGGTTTTGGTCGTGACTGGTCCGATACTGGCAAACTTCAAGCCGCTTGGCAGCGGTAATTTCAGCGCGAAAAAATTGCGGACCGTCGAGGAACTGGTGAAGACGGCGAGATCCGCGCCCTCCGTCTCGAGCCGCTCCCGCGCCCGTGTGCGGTCCTCGGGTTCGGCGACCGTGCGGTAGGCAAACCCCTCGTCGACGATCGCCCCCATTTTAGCGAGGCCGGCGGCGAGCGCCCCGCTCGCTTCCTCGGGCCGGATGACGAGCATTTTCACGTTCTCCACGTCCGCCTGCTTGCGGAACGTCTCCACGAGGGACTCCGCGTGGAAGTTCTCCGCGACCAGATCGACATGGAAATGGTGTTCCTTGATGCGCTGCGCCGTGGCCGCGCCCACCGCGGCGAACTTCACCCCGCCGATCTCGCGCGCATCGTCGTAGAGTTTGTAGAAAATCTCGAAGAACGAATCCACGCCGTTCGCGCTGGTGAAAACAATCCATTCGTATCCATGCGCGTCCTGCACCAACTCGGCGAACTCGCGCAGATCGGGCGGCGGTTCGCGGCGGATGAGCGGCAACTCGTAGACATCGGCACCCAAGTCGCGCAGCGCATTGCTCAACTTTCCGGATTGCGCGCGACTGCGCGTCACCACGATGCGCCGGCCGAAAAGCGGACGGGCCGCGGTCCAGGCCAGTTTTTCCGAGAGCTTGACCACATCGCCGAACACCACGACGGCGGGTGGAAGCATCCCTTCCTCGCGCACGCGGTCCGCGATGTCACCGAGCGTCCCGCTCACCGTCTGCTGGTCGCCGCGCGTCGCCCAGCGGATGGCCGCCGCCGGAGTTTCCCGCGGGGCTCCGCCGGAAATCATCCGCTCGGCGATGCCGCGCAAATGCTCCACCCCCATGAGCAGGATCTTCGTGCCTTCGGCCGCGCCGATCGCCGCGTAGAATTTGGCCGCGGCCGGATCCGCGGGATCCTGATGCCCGCTGAAAACAGTGAGCACCGAATTGACCGAGCGTTGCGTCACCGGAATCCCCGCATAGGCCGGACCGGCAATGGCGGAACTCACGCCCGGAATGATCTGGAAACGCAGACCGGCTTCGGCCAGCGCAAGGCATTCCTCCGCGCCACGGGCAAAAACAAACGGGTCTCCGCCCTTGAGCCGGACGACATTTTTCCCCTCGGCCGTTTTGTCGACGAGCAGCCGGTTGATTTCCTCCTGCGGCATCGTGTGATCGCCGGACTTCTTGCCCGCGTAGACCAACTCCGCCGACTCGGGCGCGAAACCGAGAAGCTCGCGGTTGACCAAATGGTCGTAGACCACCACCTCGGCGCGAGAGAGCACATCACGCCCCCGCAGCGTGAGCAGCCCCGGATCACCCGGACCCGCCCCGACCAGAAAACAAATGCCGCACTTAGTTGCCATAAAGTTTTGCCGCTACTTCGCGGCCCAGAGCTTCCGCATTTTTTCCGCGCGCCGAAGCATGGCGCGGAGCAGTTCCCGCCTCGTCGAAGACGACGGCCTCGAGACACAACTCGTCCCCGACGAGTTGCGCAAGGGCCCCGAGCGCCATGTGGCAGCCCCCGCCCGAAGCACGCAAGACCTCGCGCTCGGCCCGCACCGCGGCGTCGGTGGCCTCATCATGCAATGCGGATACCGCGGCCGCCGCCTCCGCGTCGTCGGCGCGAATCTCGATGGCGACGGCACCTTGGCCGGGGGCAGGCAGAAAACTGTCCAGCTTCGTCACGTCCAAAGCGGCCCCCTCGAATGTCAGCGAACCGGATACGGGATGGCCGAGCCTTGTCAGTCCGGCCGCCGCGAGAATGATCGCGTCATACTCGCCGGCCGCAAGCTTGGCCAGACGGGTGGGCACATTGCCGCGAATCGGAACAGCCGAGACATCATCACGCGCCGCGAGCAGCATGGCTTTGCGGCGAGGGCTCCCTGTTCCGACGCGCGCACCCGAGGCCAGCGCCTCGAGTCCGCCCGGTTGCGCGGAGACCAGCACATCGGCGCTGTCGGCCCGTGGCAAAATGGCCGCGAGCTTCAGTCCGCCCGGCAAAACCGTGGGCAAATCCTTCAGGCTGTGCACCGCGGCGTCCGCGCGGCCGTCGAGCAACGCCGCCTCGAGTTCCTTGGTGAAGAGCCCCGGTTCCGCGGCCTTGGCCAGATCGGATTCCTTGTCGCGATCGCCCGTGGTGCGGATGAGCACTTCGGTCACCTGCAACTCCGGGTGCGCTGCGGACAAAAGGCGCGCCACTTCGCGGGTCTGGGCCAGCGCGAGATCACTGCCCCGCGTGGCCAATCGGATCGTCTTCATGGCGCGGCGGAAAGGGACGGCTTGGCCATATCCGGACGCTGCCGCGCCCAGGAAAGAAATTCCGCGACATGCACCTCGATCAACTCCTCGCAGCGCTCCACCTCGAGCCCGCGCGCTTCCACGCCCTGCTGCGCCATGGCCTGCAAGGAATCGATATCGTGCAGAAAGACGCCGTCCAAATCGTTGAGCGCCGGATCGAAATCGCGCGGCACGGCGAGATCGACGAGGAAGAGCGGACGATCCCCGCGCGCGGCCATGACCGGCGCCAACTCCCCGGCCGAAAGCAAACGCCCGCGTGCGGCGGTCGAGGAAATGACGATATCCACATCGGGCAACGCGGATTGCCATTGGTCGAAATGGAGCGCCATGCCCCCGAGTTCACGCGCCAACCCCGCGGCGCGCTCGAAGGTGCGGTTGGAAAGAACAAGGCGCCGCACGCCCCGCGACTGGAGACTGCGCGCCACGCGCGCGCCCGCCTTGCCCGCGCCGAGCAGAAGCACGCGGCAATCGGCCAGATCGCCGAAGATTTTTTCGGCCAATTCGACGGCGACCGAACCGACGGATACCGCCCCGCGCGTGATTCCCGTCTCGGTGCGGACCTGTTTGGCCACGCGGAAGGCCTGTTGGAAGAGACGATTGAGCGCGGCGCCGGTCGCCCCGCTTCGCAGCGCGGCCGCGTAGGCTTCTTTCACTTGTCCGAGAATTTCCGTCTCGCCCACCACCATCGAATCAAGACCGCAGACCACGCGGAAAAGATGGCGCGCCCCCTCGGCCTGTTCGCGCCGGTAAAACTCCGCCTCGGCCCCCGCCACGCGCTGCAGGAAATCCGCGCAAGCTCGCGCGGATGCTTCCGCATCGCCGGAGAGTCCGTAAACCTCGACACGGTTGCAGGTCGAAAGCACGACCGCCTCCCCCAGCGCGGCCTCGCGGCGCAGTTCGGACAAAAGCGAAACCACCGATCCCTCTTCGACGGCGAAACGCTCGCGCAGGGAAACCCCCGCCGTCCGGTGATTGAGACCGATGCAGAAAATATTCATTTGGCCAGCATTCCCCCCAAAGCATACATGGCGGGCAGGGTGACAAGGGCCAGCGCGAAGGCTCCGATGCAATATTGCGCCACGCGATGGGAATGCAGCACATTGCGCGTCCAGAGAAACAGCACCACCGCGTAGACCAGCCACACGAGCATCGAGGCACCCGATTTGATCCGCCCGATCGGCGTGCCGATGAAAAATCCGGCGATGATTCCGATGGACAAAAGAATCACCCCGAACCAAAGCAGCCGCTTCATCGCCTCGGCCAGCGTGGTGATCGGCGGGAGAATATGGAAGATCGATCCCGGGACGCGCATTTTGAGCTGCTTTTCCTGCACGAGAAACATCACCCCCGCCACGCAGGCCAAAGCGAGAACGCCGTAAGCGACCAGACTCGTCGACGCGTGCAGCTCGAGCCATCCGTCCGGCGGACCGCGTCGTGCGGCGGCCGGCGCCGAAGGCAAAAGCAGCGCGACCAGTTGCAACCCGAAGACAAGCGGCGCGGTGAATGCGCCGAGCAACGAGATGCGATAGGTCGTGCCCACCACCAAGTAAGCCAGCGCCACCGACCAGCTGAGAAAGACCAGAATTTCGAACGTGTTGGTGATCGGGCAACGTCCCACCGCGTGACCTCGCAGATAGAGGAAACCCGTCTGCAACACGAACCCGCCCGCAATGGCATACAGGTTGAGACGACCCGGACGGAACTTGCCCGCGCCGAGTTGGAGCAGCGAATAGGCAAATCCGAGCAGGTAGAAGAAGGTCGACCCCGCCAACAAATAGCGTTCCATGAAAGCATCCGATCATAGCCGCCCGCCCCCGCCGCGGGCAAGGCGCCCCCTTTTTCCTCTGGCGCGGCAGCCCGACACGTGCCATTAGGTGGCCATGCCCCGCCCCACCCTCCTTCTGGCGGCCCTCGCCGCCGCCCTCCTCACCGGCTGCGCCACCGGCCGAAAACTCCCCGAATACGAGAAACCACTCGCCCGCAAGCCGGTCCAGAACGTCCGCACCACCGCCTATACGCACACCGAGTCGGACCACATCAAACACGGACGCAAAACGGCCGCGGGAACCGTTCTGCGCCGCGGCGAGGTGAACAGCGCGGCCGCCGATTGGTCGCGCTGGCCGCTCGGCACCAAATTCCGCCTCGCCGAAACCGGCGAAATCTACGAGGTCGATGATTACGGCTGGGCCTTGTCCGGCACCAACACCATCGACCTCTACCAGCCCTCGCGTTCCGACATGAACCGCTGGGGCGTGCGCCGCGTCACCATCGAGATTCTCGAGTGGGGCGACCCGGAGCGCAGTCACTCCATCCTCAAACCGCGCAGCAAATTCGCCCACGTCAAACGCATGGTGCGCCAGCTCGAGGACCGCTACGCATTGT